>JBATUU010000075.1:0-14228 GCA_049671385.1 Ornithinimicrobium sp.
AGCGGCGCGTCGCTGGCTCGGACCGGGAAGGGCAGGCTCGAGTCCCCGCCGATCAGGTAGGCGTCGACGGCACTGGCGCAGGCCCGACCTTCGGCGATGGCCCAGACGATCAGCGACTGTCCCCGCCCGGCGTCACCGGCCACGAACATCCCGGGGTACTCCGGAATGGCATACTCCTCGTCTCGTGCGAAGGACCCCCGATCGGTGCGGGGGAGCCCATCGGGCCCCGCGGCCACCTCATCCGGTCCCGTGAACCCAAGCGCGATCAGCACGAGATCGGCTGGGATCTCCCGCTCGGTGCCGGCCTCGGCGTCGAAGCGGCCATCGATGCGCTCGCCGTTGACGATGCGGATCGCAGACACGGCGCCATCGTCGGTGGCCATCGCCTCGACGGTGTTGACGCCGAAGACCCGCTCACCACCCTCCTCATGGGAGTCGCCGACGCGGTGGATCAACGGGTACATCGGCCAGGGCTGCGCCTCCGAACGGTCGTTCGAGGGCTGCGGGCGGATATCAAGTTGAGTGACCGAGGCCGCACCCTGACGGATCGCAGTGCCATAGCAATCCGCTCCGGTGTCTCCGCCGCCGACGATCACGACATGTTTGCCCTCGGCATCGATGCCTCGTTCAGCCCCCAAAGCCTCCCGGTTGGCGGGCACCAAATACTCCATCGCGGGATAGACCCCCGACAGTTCAGCGCCGGGTATCGGCAATGGGCGCGGCCGGGTCGCTCCGGTCGCCATGACAACCGCGTCAAAGCGGCTGCGCAGTTCTTCCAAGGAAAGGTCACCCTCCGCGTCGCCCCCGATGGTCACGCCCACACGGAAGCGAATGCCCTCAGACCGCAACTGCACCAGCCGCCGGTCCAAGACCGCCTTCTCCATCTTGAACTCGGGGATGCCGTAGCGCAGCAAACCGCCCACCGCGTCATCACGCTCGTACACCAGCACGGTATGCCCAGCCCGGCTCAACTGCTGGGCCGCAGCCAGTCCCGCCGGACCGGAGCCAACCACCGCCACGGTCTTACCGGAAAGCCACTCGGGCTCATGCGCCGTGACCAGTCCGTTGTCAAAGGCACGGTCGATGATCGAGACCTCGACCTGCTTGATCGTCACTGCCGGCTGACTGATGCTCAACACACACGACGTCTCACACGGGGCCGGGCACAGACGCCCCGTGAACTCCGGGAAGTTGTTGGTCGCATGCAGTCGCTCGATGGCCTCACTGAAGTTGCCTCGGCGAGCCAGGTCGTTCCACTCGGGGATGAGGTTGCCCAACGGGCAGCCTTGGTGGCAGAACGGGATGCCGCAATCCATGCACCGACCGGCCTGCTGGCGCAACACCGCGTCTTCTTGAGCGGTGTGCACTTCCTTCCAGTCCATGATCCGCACCGGCACCGGCCGCGATGGCTGGGCCTCTCGGTCCTTGTGCTTCAAAAAGCCCTTCGGGTCAGCCATGAGCATTCTCCAGAATCAGTTGCCAGGCGTGTGGCCCATCTGGGTCATCACCCGCCTGCTCCACGTCGGCTCGGATTTGCAGCACCCCTGCATAGTGCCGGGGCGTGATCGTCGTGAACCGTTCATGCCAGTCTTCGTTATCCAACAGCCCGGCGGCAACACTCGATCCGGTCAGTTCCACGTGCTCGTTCATCAACGCATTGATCCGATCCGCGTGTGAGCCACCGCGCTCGACCCCTTCAAGCAGCAGATCACCGTTGGACAACGCCAGTGAGTTGACTCGCCCCCGGTCTAGATCCAACACGTAGGCCGTGCCGCCCGACATACCCGCGCCGAGGTTGCGACCGGTGCGGCCAAGGATCAGTGCGGTGCCGCCGGTCATGTATTCCAGGGCGTGATCACCCACGCCCTCGACGACTGCGGTTGCCCCGGAGTTGCGGACGCAGAAACGTTCACCGACGACACCGCGCAGATTGATCTGGCCGGAGGTGGCGCCATACCCGATGACGTTGCCGGCTATCACCTGGGCGTTCGCAACGAAGGGTGCCTCTTCGGGCGGTCGGACGACGACCCGCCCGCCCGACAAACCCTTGCCGACATAGTCGTTGGCGTCGCCGATCAGGCGCAGGGTGACACCGGCCGGCAGGAACGCCGCGACCGATTGACCCGCCGACCCGAGCAACGTGAAGTCGATGGTCCCCTCGGGCAGACCATCTGGTCCGTGCGCGGAGGTGACCTCGTAGCCCAACATCGTCCCGACCGTTCGGTTCACGTTGCGCACCGTGAACTCCCCACGCACCGGTGTGCCATCCCGCAGCGCCGGCTGAGCGGCAGCGATCAACGCGTGATCGCGCGCATCGTCGAGGTGGTGATCTTGGTCTATCGTTCTGCGCAACACCGCGTCGGCAGGCAGATCGGGGCGATGCAAAATGGGCTCGAGGTCCAATCCGTCCGCCTTCCAATGTTCGATAGCGGCACGCGCATCGAGCAGATCTGCGCGACCGACGATCTCGTCGATGCTGCGGTAACCCAACGAGGCCAGCAGCTCACGCACCTGCTCGGCGATGAACTCGAAGAAGGTCACCACGTACTCGGCGCGACCCTCATACCGGGACCGCAGCTCTGGGTTCTGGGTGGCCACCCCCACGGGACAGGTGTCCAGGTGGCACACCCGCATCATCACGCATCCGGATACCACCAGCGGCGCGGTTGCAAAGCCGTACTCTTCAGCACCCAGCAGCGCTGCGATCAGCACGTCCCGGCCGGTCTTGAGCTGGCCGTCGCACTGCACCGTGATCCTGCTGCGCAGCCCGTTGAGCAGCAAAGTCTGCTGCGTCTCGGCCAAACCGAGCTCCCAGGGCGTGCCAGCATGCTTCAACGACGTCAGCGGGCTGGCCCCGGTGCCACCGTCGTGCCCTGAGATCAGCACCACATCGGCGTGCGCCTTGGACACCCCGGCAGCCACCGTGCCAACACCGACCTGTGAAACCAACTTGACGTGGATCCGCGCCTTCGGGTTCGCATTTTTCAAGTCGTGGATCAGCTGGGCCAAGTCCTCGATCGAGTAGATGTCGTGGTGCGGCGGCGGTGAGATCAGGCCCACGCCCGGAGTCGAGTGCCGGGTCCGCGCCACCCACGGATACACCTTGCCCGGGGGCAACTGCCCGCCTTCACCCGGCTTGGCGCCCTGGGCAACCTTGATCTGGATGTCGTCGGCGTGGACCAGGTATGCGCTGGTCACCCCGAACCTTCCCGACGCCACCTGCTTGATGGCCGAGCGGCGCGTCGGGTCCAGCAGGCGCTCCACATCCTCGCCGCCCTCCCCGGTGTTCGAGCGTCCGCCCAGCTGGTTCATGGCAATCGCCAGCGTTTCGTGCGCTTCCTGACTGATCGAGCCGTAGCTCATCGCGCCGGTTGAGAAGCGCTTGACGATCTCACTGACGGGCTCGACCTCCTCTAGCGGGATCGGCTCTCGGTCCGGCGCCATCTCGAAGAGTCCGCGCAGTGTCATCAGCGTGTTCGCCTGGTCATCGACCAGGTCGGTGTACTGCTTGAAGATGTCGTATCGCTTGCTGCGCGTCGCATGCTGCAGCCGGAACACGGTCTCCGGATTGAACAAGTGCGGTGGCCCCTCGCGGCGCCACTGGTAGTCGCCGCCGGTTTCCAAACGGGGGTGGTACGGCGTAATGCCAGAGAGTGGGTAGGCGACCGCGTGTCTGGCTCGGACCTCATCAGCGATGACCGACAAACCGACGCCATCGATCTGACTGGTCGTGCCGGTGAACCAGGTGTCGACCAGGTCTCGCGAGAGCCCTACGGCCTCGAAGGTCTGCGCTCCGCGGTAGGAGGAGACGGTGGAGATGCCCATCTTCGACATCACCTTGAGCACGCCCTTGCCAAGCGCCTTGATCAGGTTGGCAATCGCCACCTCGGGGTCGAGCCCATCGAGCTGTTGGCCAGATCGACACAGGTCCTCGGCGCTTTCCATCGCCAAGTACGGGTTGACTCCAGCTGCCCCGTAGGCAGTCAGCAGCGCCACGTGGTGCACCTCGCGGACGTCACCGGCCTCGACCAGCAAGCCGACGCGAGTGCGCGTCCGTTCCCGCACCAAGTGATGGTGGACCGCGCTGGTCAACAGCAGCGACGGGATCGGCGCATGCTCACGGTCGGCGTGCCGGTCCGAGAGCACCACGAAGAACGCGCCGCGCTCGACCGCATCCGAGACCTGGTCGCAGATCTCCTCTAGCCGGTCTTGCAGCGCGCGAGCACCGCCATCGACCTGGTACAGGCCCCGGACCACGAACGGAGCGAACTCCGGGTGCTGCCCGTCGAGGTTCATATGCCGCAGCTGAGCAAGCTCGTCATTGTCGATGACCGGGAAGTCCAAGACGACCTGGCGGGCGTGCTGTGCTGACTCCTCCAGCAGGTTGTGTTCCGGCCCGGTAGACGTGCCGAGAGAGGTGACGACTTCCTCGCGAATCGCATCCAAGGGAGGATTAGTGACCTGAGCAAAGGCTTCGGTGAAGTAGTCGAACAACAAGCGCGGACGATCGGAGAGGGCGGCGATCGGCGTGTCCGAACCCATCGCGCCGAGCGGCTCGATGCCGAGCTGTGCCATCGGCGCCAACAACACCCGCAATTCCTCCTCGGTGTAGCCGAAGATCTGCTGGCGCCGAGTGACGGATGCGTGCGTGTGCCGCACGTGCGCACGGGTCGGCAGGTCCGACATACGCACCCTGTTGTCGCTGAGCCACTGGCCGTACGGCGCCGCGCTGGCGAGGTTCGCCTTGAGCGCGCGGTCGTCCACGATCTCGCCTGCGTCGGTGTCGACCAGGAACATCCGCCCCGGCTCGACACGACCCTTTTGGACGACCGACTCCGGCGCCAGATCAAGCACCCCGGACTCGCTCGACAGCACCACCAGGCCGTCGTCGGTCACCCAATACCGAGAGGGCCGCAGACCGTTGCGATCCAACACGCCGCCGACCAGGGTGCCGTCACTGAAGACGAGGTTCATCGGGCCATCCCACGGCTCCATGAACATCGAGTGGAACTCATAGAACGCCCGTAGATCGGCGTCCATCTCAGTGTTGTTCTCCCACGGCTCCGGCACCATCATCAAGACCGAGTGCGGCAGTGACCGGCCGCCGAGATGCAGCAGTTCGAGCACCTCATCGAAGGACGCGGAGTCGCTGGCATGCGGCGTGCAGATCGGGAACGCGTCGGCGATATCGCCGGGGAACAGGTCGCTGGTCAGGATCGACTCGCGTGAGTGCATCCAGTTGCGGTTGCCGCGCACGGTGTTGATCTCACCGTTGTGCGCGATCGCGCGATAAGGGTGGGCCAGCGGCCACGACGGGAAGGTGTTGGTGGAGAACCGTGAGTGAACGATGGCCAGCGTCGAGGCAAACCGCTCGTCATGCAGATCCGGGAAGTATGCCGGCAACTGGTTCGTGGTCAGCATGCCCTTGTAGGTGATGGTCCGGGTCGAGAGCGACACCGGGTATGCCTCGGTGGTCCGCTCGATGCGTTTGCGAGCCAGCCACACCCGCCGCTCCAAGTCCATCCCGGACTCCTGGTCGGGGCCGGTAACGAAGACCTGCTCCATCACCGGCATGACTGACACGGCAAGCGAGCCCAACTCCGAGGCATCCACCGGCACCGGGCGCCAGCCCAGCACCTGCAAGTCTGACTGACGCAGCGCGTGCTCGACGCTCACGCGTGACGCTTCGACATCATCGGAGGTGAGGAAGATGATGCCCGCTGCGTACTGACCCGCCGGAGGCAGGGTGATCTCCAGGACCCCGCGGAAGAACGCGTCGGGCAGTTGGGTGAGGATCCCGGCACCGTCCCCGGAGTCCGGCTCGGCGCCCACGGCACCGCGGTGATCGAGATTGTGCAGGGCCGTCAGGGCGTGATCCACGATGTCGTGGCCAGCAGTGCCACGCAGTGTGGCAACGAATGCCACACCGCAGGCGTCGTGTTCGTGCTGACCGTCATACAACCCACTGGCGGGCTGGGCAGGGCCACGGTTCGGTACCGCGCTGGGGCGCGGGCTGTGCGATGGCGATGTCAACAAGGGGCTCACCTGGGGGAGTCGTCGGGCGTGGGGGCGTCGAGACGATCGGGACGACAGTGACCCGAGGCGCTGAGCCATGATACCGATCAGGTCTGTCGGAGTGGGCATCTACCATTACCTAGTGCCTTCGTCTGCAACCCTTCGCCCTGCCATGCACGACCAGTTGATCGTTCGCGGGGCTCGTGAGCACAATCTGCGCAACGTCTCCGTGGAGATCCCTCGCGACTCCCTCGTGGTGTTCACCGGTCTCTCCGGCAGCGGGAAGTCCTCGTTGGCATTCGACACCATTTTTGCCGAGGGGCAGCGGCGCTATGTCGAGTCACTGTCGGCCTACGCGCGTCAGTTCCTGGGCCAGATGGACAAGCCCGACGTGGACTTCATCGAGGGTCTGTCACCGGCGGTGTCGATCGATCAGAAATCGACAAACCGCAACCCCCGGTCCACGGTCGGCACGATCACCGAGGTGTACGACTACCTACGCCTGCTCTTCGCGCGGGTCGGCAAGCCGCACTGTCCGATCTGCCACGAGCCCGTCGGGCGGCAAACGCCACAGATGATCGTCGACCGGCTCATCGAGTTGCCCGAGGGCACTCGCTTCCAGGTCCTGGCGCCGGTCGTCCGGGCGCGCAAAGGCGAGTTCGTGGACTTGTTCAGCGAACTCCAAACCAAGGGCTTTGCGCGAGCACGAGTGGACGGCGAGACCATCGCGTTGTCGGCGCCTCCGACGCTGGAGAAGCAGAAGAAGCACAGCATCGACGTCGTTGTTGACCGGCTGGTCGCCAAGGGCTCCGACGTCAGCGCCAAACGACGCCTCACGGACTCGGTGGAGACCTCGCTGAAGTTGGCCGATGGCATCGTGGTCATCGACTTCGTGGACCGCGGCAAGGAGCAGGCAGACGGGCAGGGGGAGTCGGCCCTGCCTGCGGAACGACGCTTCTCCGAGCGTATGGCGTGTCCCAATGACCACCCGCTGTCGATGGATGAGATCGAGCCACGCTCGTTTTCCTTCAATTCCCCCTTTGGCGCGTGCTCGACCTGCACCGGCCTCGGCGTTGAGTTGGAGGTGGACCCGGAGCTGGTGATCCACGACCCGGATGCCTCGATCATGGGCGGAGCGATCACTCCGTGGTCGAACGCGCAAGGCATCAACGACTACTACCTGCGCGTCCTCGGCGGACTCGGCGATGACATGAAGTTCGCCCTGGATGCACCCTGGAGGTCACTACCGGGGCGGGCGAGAGACGCGATCTTGTTTGGCTACAAGCACAAGGTGCATGTGCGTTACAAGAACCGATTCGGCCGGGAACGCTCGTATTCCACTGGCTTCGAAGGCGTCATTCCCTACATCAAGCGCAAGCACAGCGAGACGGACTCCGATAGCAGTCGGGAGCGGTATGAGGGGTACATGCGCGAGGTGCCGTGCCCGGTCTGTCAGGGCGCCCGGCTCAAACCCGAGTCGCTCTCGGTCTCGGTCGGTGGACGCAGCATCGCCGATGTGTGCGCCTTGCCGCTTGACCAGTGCGCGGAGTTCCTCGACGGGATCGACTTCACCGATCGAGAGCTGCAGATCGCGGAGCGAGTCATCAAAGAGATCTCCGCCCGGATGGGGTTTCTTCTCGACGTCGGTCTGGACTACCTGTCGTTGGACCGACCGGCCGGCACGCTGTCCGGAGGGGAGGCTCAGCGGATCAGGTTGGCCACTCAGATCGGATCCGGGCTGGTCGGAGTGCTGTACGTCTTGGACGAGCCGTCCATCGGATTGCACCAGCGGGACAACCATCGGCTCATTGAGACCTTGACGAGGCTCCGCGATCTCGGCAACACCTTGATCGTCGTCGAGCACGACGAGGACACGATCGCCGCAGCGGACTGGGTGGTGGACATCGGCCCCGGCGCGGGTGAGCACGGTGGTGAGGTGGTGCATTCGGGCAAGGTGAGAGGGTTATTGGACCATCCGACATCTATCACTGGTCAGTACCTTTCCGGGCGCCGCAGCATCGCGTTGCCTGCGCAGCGACGAGGGCAAGACGGCCGCACGGTCAAGGTCGTCGGTGCTCGCGAGCACAACTTGGACAACGTCACAGCAGCCTTTCCGTTGGCCAACCTGATTGCGGTCACAGGTGTCTCCGGGTCCGGGAAATCAACCCTGGTCAACGAGATCTTGTACAAGGTGATGGCCAACCAACTCAACAAAGCCCGGCGAGTACCCGGCCGGCACCGTCGCGTAGAGGGCCTGGACCAGCTCGACAAGGTGGTGCACGTTGACCAGGGACCGATCGGGCGTACTCCGCGCAGCAATCCGGCGACCTATACCGGAGTGTGGGATCACGTGCGCCGGCTGTTTGCCGAGACCACCGAGGCCAAAGTCCGTGGCTACCTGCCCGGGCGATTCTCTTTCAACGTCAAGGGTGGGCGCTGCGAAGCATGTAGCGGCGACGGGACATTGAAGATCGAGATGAACTTCCTACCCGATGTCTACGTCCCCTGCGAGGTTTGCCACGGGGCTCGCTACAACCGGGAGACGTTGGAGGTGCATTTCAAGGGACGCACAGTTGCCGATGTGCTGGATATGCCCATCGAGGAGGCAGCGGACTTCTTCGCCGCGGTGCCGGCCATTTCCCGGCATCTGCGCACCCTGGTCGATGTCGGGTTGGGCTACGTGCGGTTGGGGCAGTCAGCCCCGACACTGTCCGGTGGCGAAGCGCAGCGCGTCAAGTTGGCGGCCGAGCTGCAGAAGCGCTCGACCGGGCGGACGGTCTACGTGTTGGACGAGCCAACGACCGGGCTGCACTTCGAGGACATCTCCAAGCTCCTGGCCGTGCTGCAGGGCTTGGTCGACAAAGGCAACACGGTGATCGTGATCGAACACAACCTCGACGTCATCAAGTCCGCCGATTGGGTCATCGACATGGGCCCTGAGGGGGGCATCGGAGGTGGTCGGGTGATTGCCAGCGGCACACCTGAACAGGTTGCTCGCAGTGAAGCAAGTTATACCGGAGCCTTCCTAGCCAGTCTGTTCGCACGGACCGAGACCGAATCGGCCTAGTTGCCTCACCAAGGGAGTCACAGATGCACATACGAAGCCACCCGGCCGACACACCGGAGCCAGTCGACGTTCTCACCGAGGGGGTGCGCAGACGGGCTGTCATGCGCGGTGGTGCCTTGTTGCCGGTCGGTGCCGGTGTTGTCATGTTGTCCGGGTGCGGTCAAGACGAGGAGGGGTCTGCAGCAGATTCAAGCTCCGAGGATGACGCTGACCAGGAGGAGTCCGCAGACGGCGAGGCCACCAGCGAGGACACCGGCGGCGCGGGCTACCCCACGAGCGAGGTGCCGGTCGGCGGAACGAGCTTTGATGAGGATGCCAACATCGTCTACAGCCAGCCGAGCGAGGGCGAGTTCAGGGCCTTTGACGCCACCTGCCCGCACCAGGGGTGCGCAGTCTCCAATTTTGCCGACGGCAGGCTGGTCTGCCCATGTCACAACAGTCAGTTCGACCCCGACTCTGGAGACGTGCTCGGCGGGCCTGCGACGAGCGGGTTGACCAGCAAAGACGTAACAGTCAGCGGTGACGAGCTGATTGTCAACTGACGCCGATGTGGTAGATGACACGGGCGGTCACCGCGGTGACTGACCCATCGACATACCGCCCAAAGCCGGGGGAGATACCCACCGACCCGGGTGTGTATCGCTTTCGAGATGCCCACTCCAGGGTGATCTATGTCGGCAAAGCGAAGTCGCTGCGGCCCCGCCTGAGCTCCTACTTCCAGGACATCTCGGCGCTTCACCCCCGGACCCGGTCGATGGTGACCACTGGCGCCAGCGTCGAGTGGACAGTGGTGCGCAATGAGGTAGAAGCGCTGCAGTTGGAGTACTCGTGGATCAAGGAGTACGACCCGCGCTTCAACGTCAAGTACCGCGATGACAAGTCCTATCCCTACCTCGCCGTCACGATGGGTGAAGACTTTCCGCGGGCCCAGGTGATGCGCGGGCACAAGCGCACCGGCACCCGTTACTTCGGTCCGTATACGCACGCCTGGGCGATCCGCGAAACCCTGGACCAACTGCTGCGTGTCTTTCCGCTGCGCACCTGCAGCAAGGGGGTCTTCAAGCGGGCCGAGCAGGTCGGTCGTCCCTGCCTCTTGGGGTACATCGACAAATGTTCGGCCCCCTGTGTGGGCAAGGTGGATCAGCAGGAACACCGCGAGATCGCCGAGGACTTCTGTGACTTCATGGCGGGCAATACCGGCAGGTTCGTCAAGCGGCTCGAGACCCGGATGCGAGAAGCGAGCGACGAGCTCGACTTCGAGACCGCCGCGCGCCTGCGTGATGACATCGGCGCCTTGCGACGTGCCCTCGAGCGCTCCGCAGTGGTGCTTCCCGATGCCACCGATGCTGACGTCTTTGCGATGGCACAAGACGAGTTGGAGGTTGCCTTCCAGGTCTTTCATGTGCGCGGCGGCCGAGTGCGCGGACAGCGCGGCTGGGTCAGTGAGAAGGGAGCCGAAGACTCTGGTGACATCGTGGAGCACCTGCTGCAGCAGGTATACGGCGGTCAGGGACCCGAGGCCGTGCCCCGCGAAGTGCTGGTGCCCCTGCTACCTACCATGGGCTCCGACGTCGCTGCCTGGCTCAGCGGGCTGCGTGGAGCGAATGTTGATCTGCGGGTGCCACAGCGCGGCGACAAGCGAGCGCTGATGCAGACCGTCGCCCGCAACGCCGAGCAGTCCTTGGCCCGCCACAAGGTCGCGCGCTCCGGTGACCTCACATTGCGCAGTCAAGCGCTGCAAAATTTGCAGGAGGTGCTGGAGCTCGACGACGCACCGTTGCGGATCGAGTCCTTCGACATTTCGCATATGCAAGGTACCGACGTGGTCGGGTCGATGGTCGTCTTCGAGGACGGCCTTTCCCGTAAGTCCGAATACCGTAGGTTCATCGTCCGCACTGCGGCCGCAGATGACACAGCCGCCATGCACGAGGTGCTGACCAGACGATTCCGGCACCTTCAAGCGGCGCGGAACGACGGCGTCGACGCAAGCGGCCGAGACGAGTTCGGCAAACCGGTGAAGTTCGCCTACCCACCCAACCTGGTCGTGGTCGATGGCGGGTTGCCACAAGTCAACGCGGGCCAAGCCGCGCTGAGCGAGCTCGGTGTGAATGACGTCATGGTGATCGGCCTGGCGAAGCGACTCGAAGAGGTATGGGTCGCTGGTCAGGACTATCCGGTCATCCTGCCCCGCACCAGTGAAAGCCTCTACCTGCTGCAACGCATCCGTGATGAGGCCCACCGATTCGCCAATTCCTTCCATCGCCAACGACGATCGAAATCCATGACCACAAGCGCACTCGACGGTATCCCTGGTCTGGGGCCAGCCCGTCAACAACAAGTGCTGGCAACCTTCGGGTCGGTGAAACGACTGCGAGGCGCTACGGTCGAAGACTTACAGTCGGTGCCGGGGATCGGGCCGGCCTTGGCCGAGTCGATCGCGGCAAAGCTAGGGGAGTCTTCGACTGTGCCAGCAGTCAATGTTGGCACCGGTGAGGTGGTGGAGTGAGCGAGGAGCAGATGGGCCGCAAGAGCGACATCGATGAGCCGGTTGCCGCGCACGGCGAGGTGATGCTGCTCACTGGGATGAGTGGTGCTGGGCGAAGCACCGCGGCTGATGTGCTGGAGGACCGCGGCTGGTATGTCGTCGACAATCTGCCCGCCAAGATGTTGCCGCTGTTGGCAGCTGAGGTCGAGCACGATGAGCGTCCCCGGATAGCAGCGGTCGTCGACATCCGCAGCAGGGACTTCGTCTCTGACTTCGCCCAAGCGGTCACCGCCTTGGGCGCCCGGGGGTGGCGGCCACTCATCTGTTTCTTCGATGCCGCCGATGAGGTGCTGGTGAGGCGTTTCGACGCGGTGCGCCGGCCTCACCCCTTGCAGGGGGACGGCTTGCTGCTGGAGGGCATCCGCCAAGAACGGCGTCTGCTCAGTGACATCCGCGCGGCCGCCGAGATCGTCGTCGACACCTCGAGTTACAACGTGCACCAGTTGGCGAGCGCGGTGGACGACTTGTTGGGTGGCGATGACTTGCCCCAACTTCGGCTGGCGGTGATGTCTTTCGGCTTCAAGTACGGTATTCCGCTCGATGCCGATGTGGTGCTGGATATGCGCTTTCTGCCCAATCCGTATTGGGACCCTGAGTTGCGCGAGTACACCGGACGCGACGCTCCTGTGCGGGATTTTGTGTTGTCGCGACCCGGCGCGGCTGAGTTCATCGGGCATGCCGAGGGACTTCTGCGCACTGCTGTTCGCGGCTACTTGGCTCAGGGTCGTCGGCACGCCACCGTGGCTGTGGGCTGCACTGGCGGCAAACATCGTTCGGTGGCCAGCGTGGAGGCAATCGTTGCCGCACTCGGCGACGTGGCTGGTGTTCAGATCACCACCTTCCACCGCGACCTGGGGCGCGAATGAGCGGCCCACGGATGGTGGCCCTCGGCGGGGGACACGGGCTCGCGGCCTCACTTCGGGCGTTGCGACATCTCTCGGAGAACATCACGGCGGTCGTCACCGTCGCTGATGATGGCGGGTCCAGCGGCAGGCTGAGGGATGAGTTCGATATCTTGCCACCGGGCGACTTGCGCATGGCCTTGGCCTCGCTGTGTGAAGACACCAGTTGGGGCCATCAGTGGTCAACAGTGTTACAACACCGCCTGGGTGGCGACGGGGAACTGTCCGGCCATGCCCTCGGTAATTTGTTGTTGATGAGCCTATGGGAGCTGAGCGAGGATCCCGTTCGAGCCCTGGACATCGCTGGGCGTCTGCTGAACATCCGCGGCCGGGTGCTGCCGATGTCCACGGTTCCGCTGCAGATAGAAGCTCGGATCTCAGCACCTACCTATTCTCACGCGTCGGTGGGCGCACAGCCCGGCGGTGGCCTCGGCGGGAGGGGCCCAGACCTCGACACGCCCACCGTCGAGCACGACGACGTCATCCGGGGCCAGTCAGCTGTCGCATCCGCCAAGGGCAAGGTGCGCGAAATCAGCCTGTTGCCACACAACCCGCCGGCCTGCGCCGAGGCGGTCGAGGCAATCACCGTCGCTGACTGGGTCATCCTCGGTCCGGGCTCGTGGTTCACCTCGGTGATGCCTCACCTGCTGGTGCCGGACTTGCGCCGCGCTTTGGTGGACACACCCGCGCGCCGCATCCTGACCCTGAATGTGGGCACTCATGACGGTGAGACTGCGGGGTTCTCGATCGCCGAGCATGTCCAGACCCTGCATGCACACGCTCCCCATCTCGCCTTCGACTACGTCGTCGCGGATCCCTCCGTGACCGGCGCCGATGAGTCCCGCCTGCGCGATGCGTGCACCGAGGTCGGGGCCGAGTTGGTGATCTCCACCGTGGGTAAACTGCGCAAGCAGGGAGAGCACGACACCCTGCGTCTGGCAGCCGCCTACCGAGACGTGATCCTGGACTCGCACACAGCCGGGGCCGGTGGGGATGAGGTATCGCTGCATCGTCCGCGCCTCGATGAGAGAGGATGACCGGCATGGCCATGACCGCAAAAGTCAAAGACGAGCTTGCTCGCCTGCCCGTCTCGAAGACGTGCTGTCGCAAGGCCGAAGTGGCCACCATGCTGCGCTTCGCCGGGGGTCTGCACATCATCGGTGGCCGAATCGTGATCGAGGCCGAGCTGGACACAGCCCAGTCGGCCCGGCGCCTGCGCGGGTTCATCAAGGACGTGTACGGAGTGCGCAGCGAAATCGTTGTCATGAGCGCTGGCGGCCTACGTAAGTCGACGCGCTACGTGGTGCGGGTGACCCAGGAGGGTGAGTCGTTGGCTCGGCAAACGGGGCTGATTGACCATCGAGGGCGTCCCGTTCGCGGCTTGCCCCCGAAAGTGGTGGGCGCGTCGGTATGTGATGCCGAGGCCGCGTGGCGTGGCGCGTTCCTGGCGCATGGGTCCATCACCGAGCCGGGGCGATCGTCGGCTCTGGAGGTCACCTGCCCGGGACCGGAGGCTGCTTTGGCCCTCGTCGGAGCGGCGCGGAGGCTGGGCCTGGCGTCCAAGGCCCGCGAAGTGCGTGGCGTGGACCGAGTGGTTCTGCGCGATGGGGATGCCATCGGCGCGATGTTGACGCGCCTGGGCGCGCACGAGGCGGTGTTGACCTGGGAGGAGCGCCGGATGCGGCGCGAGGTACGCGCC
>JBATUU010000076.1:0-5864 GCA_049671385.1 Ornithinimicrobium sp.
GCGCCGGTGGGCTCTGCGGGTCACCGACTCAGGTCCGGATCGCCTCGTGGGGGTAGTGCAGCAGGTCACCCGCTTGGCCGACCAGGTCGTGCTCGAGGTGCACATTGATGGAGTCGGGGTGAGCACAGCCGTGGCGGCGCAATCCGCAGCGTTGAATCGGGGCGAGGAAGTAGCCCTGCATCTGGATCGCGACGGCCTTGCGTATCTTCCAGCAGACTAACGGTCTGAAGAGCTCTCGCCTCGCATGGCAGGGGGCTGGGGGTCTGCGCAATAGCGGAAGGTGCCCTTGCGGCCTGCGTGGTAGGCGAAGGTCTCTACCGTCGGACCTGTCGCTGACTCGCTGTCATCGATGGCCAAAGTCAGCAACTGACCGGCCACCACAGCTTGGCTGTACTGCATACCTGGTGTGGGGCACCCGATTGCTCCGTCGGCCCAGGTCACCTCGATCAGCTCGACGACGGTGATCTGGTCACTGGGCACGTTTTGGCGCCCCGCGAGGTCCTCGATGGCCGCCGCAACCTGGGCTTTCGTTGCTGGGTCTGGTGAAGGCTGACTCACGGTGCTCTCGTCCTGATCGGGCGGACTGGTGGTGGTTGGTGCGTCTGAGGTTGGGCTCGTCGATGAGGCGGCCGCATCCGCGCTGGAGCCTGACCCGGTGTCGGTGTCCTGGAGGCCGCACCCCGTGAAGAGGACCAAGCTCGCCAGCGAGGGCGCGAGCATCACACGGATGCTAGGCATAGGGGCCCCTTTCCTCATCCGGTATGACGCGCACCACCTCGAACCGGTTCCGCCTGAAAGCGCGGGGTTTGTGCGTCAATGCAACGATAGAACACATGTCGACCCAGGATGCCCACGCGAGCGTGCACTCGATTACTGCCCCGGTGATCGAGCCGGTCCAAGTCCCGGTCGCCGAGCACATGGCCAATTTGGCCGAGGCATTGATGAAGGCTGAAGGCATGGTCCCCACCGCACAAATCGTCGCCGAAGCGGCCTGTTCGCTGATCCCTGGAGTCGAGGACGCCAGCGTGTCGCTGGCGCGACGGGGCGTTGGTATCGACACCATCGCCTACCACGGAGCGTTGCCTGAGCCTGCTGATGCCGCACAGGTCGTGACCGGCCAGGGGCCCTGTATCCAGGCAGCGTGGGAGAGCCGAATAGCGCGGCTGGGAGATGTGGAGACCGATGAACAGTGGCCCGCGTTCTCGGCCAAAGCCAAGCAGCTGGGGGTGGGCAGCATGTTGTCGCTGCAGATGAGCCTGCCTCGCCAGCCCGGTGATGACCGCATTGGCGCCATTAACTGCTACGCACGCACGCCCCATGCCTTTGGCCGGGACAGTGAAATGATCGGGATGCTGCTGGCGGTGCATGCTGCCGTGGGGGTAGGAGCAGCTGAGCAGCTGGAACAGCTGCGCAACGCGTTGTACAGCCGCGACGTGATCGGGCAAGCCAAGGGCATGATCATGACCCAGCAGGGCCTGTCCGCCGAGGCAGCATTCGCGGTCATGGTCCGTCAAGCGCGGGATACCAACACGCGTATGCACGACTTGGCGACCAGACTCGTCGCGCGCTCGCAAGGGTAGCCAGTCACACCAACGGCCGACCCTGTCCAGGGTCGACCGTTGTTGTATGCCGCGTGGCGGAGTCGGGGAGCTATTCGCGCCAGGCTCCGTACGACCCGTTCAACTCATCCGCCACGTCCTCGGTCAAGGCGTTCGGACCACCTAACAGCGCGACCTGGTTTGGCGACAACCGGTCAAGCTCAGTCATCACTTCGTCGGGCACATCCGCGGTTTTGGACAAGGTGATCGGCTGTCCCAGGAAGCCAGACAGTGCCGACCCGGCGAGCGCGTCCGGCCATGCCTCGCCGGAGGCTACGTAGGTGCCTTCGATCTCGGCGTCGAACTCCTCGGAAACTTTCACCGCTGTTTTGTAGCGGTTGCTGCCCGCAAGTCGGCGATCGGCACCCACAGCGTCATACACCACCTTCGAGACTGCTCCTTCGCCCCCGAGAACGACGATCTCCTCGGGGTTGAGCGCCTCGAGGGCAGCGGCCGTGACCGGATCGACGCGATCAGGTCGCGTCAGCAACACCGGAGCGTTCTGAGAGCCCGCCAGGGCACCACCACTGAGGGCGTCGGGGAAGTTCGCGTCAGTGCCACTGGCGAGATAGACCACCGGGACGTCAGTGCCGGACAGGAGCGCAACCAGCGCCGAGGTGCCGTAGCGGTTGTCACCGCCGATGCGCTCGACATCGCCATAGTCCTCCAACTCATCCTCGACGCTTTCAGCCACGGCTCCGGGTCCGCCCAGCAGAATGATCTGTGTGGGGTCAATGGAGCTCAATGCGTCCTTGGTCGGCTCCGGCAGACTTCCCTGCTTCGTCAAAAGGACGGGCGCCGGAACGCCACCGATCTTCTCCATCGTGGTCGGCACGTTCGCGTTGGCCGCTGGCGATGCTCCGGACAGCGCGTCGGCGAATGCTGAACCGTTGGCTATGTACACCGTTTCGATCGCTTCGGGCTCGGGATAGGCGGCTGCGATCAGAGCAGCCGTCTCGTACCGATTGGTGCCGCCGATTCGCCCCACCTCGTTCGTGCTGCCATCGGCGTCCACACTGATGTTGACCAGCGTGCGTCCGACCACATCACTCCCGGAGGAGTAGTTGATCGCTCCCAGGTACCGAGTGTCAGCCTCGAGGTCACTCCATTCTGCGGTCATCGCGACCTCATCGGCTGGCTGTACCGCAGCGCTCGTGGGCGACACGGTGAGGTTGCCCGCGTCGGTCTCATCAACGAAGAAGCCGTTCACCGGGACCGTGGCCGATGGCTCAGCAGAGAACAGATCGATCACGACGGTCCACTCGCCGGGGTCCGGATTGGAGATCGTGACTTCCTCGGTTGACGTGCCGTTGAGGTTGGTCGGGTAGCCCGCTCCGTCCGGATCCAGGAGGTATAGATCAGCATCGGAGGCAGGCACCTCGTCGTCGTAGATAGCAAAGCGGAGAAACTTGGTGTCCGCTGGCACGTCAAAGGTGCCGGTGCCATCGAACAGCGAGTCCGGGTTGTTTACCGCGGCCACCTCGACCACCTCGGCCGGGACCAGGCCATCGATGTCAGTCTCCAGCGTGCCGCCGAAGCCCGAGACGAGGTCGTAGTCACGGCTTCCGCTGGCACCGGTGTCGACGATCTCATCCAGGGTGGCCACTGCGGTCGGCTGAATCGCGACCTGGCTGGTGACAGCTGTGCCCGAGCCGCTGGCAACCGGCTCCCACACCAGTGAACCGAAGGTGTATGTATCCAGCGGCGCATCGACCTGGGTGAAGGTGACCTCGAACGTCGCATCCCCGCCGGCCGGCACGGTAATCGATGCCGGTGTGACCGTCATTCCGACCCCCGGAGGCGCGACTGAGGAGGCAGAGGAATAGGTTGCCTCGGTGTCGCCCACGTTGGTGACCGTGCGGGTGATCGTTTCCGATCCGCCGAGGTCACCGATGGAGATCGTCGGATAGTTCAGGTCGCTTGGATTGCCCACAAACGGGTCACACAAGGTGGGATCAGCCAGCACCAGCTGATACTGATTGATCGAGCAGGCGTAGGTGATCCAGTCGATATATCCGGCGTCGTAGACCAAGCCAGGAGAATATGCCGAGCCAGGCACCACTTCACCTGATCCATAGTCCAGGGGGGTGGCGTCGCCACCGGTGCGCTGGATCTGTCCATCATCAGAGTTGCTGGTGCGGGCAGTGGTCATCATGGACGATTTCACCGCCGCCGGGCTCCAGTCGGGGTTGGCCTGCATCATCAATGCGGCGAGGCCGGCGATATGTGGCGCAGACATCGAAGTACCGGACAGGCTCTCGAAGTCCTCACCACCCCAGCCCGGCGGAGCCACTGCGGCGATCACGTCAACGCCGGGGGCCGTGATGTCCGGCTTCAGCAAGTCCCCGCTACCGGCCTGGGCTGGCCCGTAGGAAGAGAAGCCCGCCATCTCGGGGGCCACGACAGCACCGCTTTGAGGCTCACCGATGCTGGCAGTCGGCGCATCGGCGGTGGCCTCGTAGGCCTTGATCGCATTCCCAATGGTGCTATCCACGTGCACGGTCGGCACCGAGTGGAAGTCTGCGTTCAGCGACTGAGCCGGGTCCGTGTTGGTGTGGACCATGCCGACCCCACCCGCCTCGGCAACTGCCGCGCTCTTGTCGACGCGAGCGATCGAGCCGCGATCGCAAATCACGATCTTGCCGTCGGCTTCAGCCGCATCGATCGCGATCTGGTCACCGTCGGTGTCACCGTCGATATCCAGAATGCATTCGGCAGCCTCGGTGGGCGTCGCCCCGGAGGCCGGGATATCGGCACCGAGGACGAGGTCGGTCTCACCCACGCCGGGCCCGACGCCGACGCCTTGGTAGGTCGTCCCATCGCCGAGGGCGAGTGCCTTGTTCACATTGCGGTTGTGTGTGCTCGCCGCCACGGTCATCGTCCACGGCGAGTTGTGAGCAACGCTGCTGGACCCCACGGTGTCTCCGGAGTTGCCGGCCGAGGCCGAGACGAAGACGCCTGCGTCAGCTGCACCCAAGAAAGCGAGTTCATCCGGGGTGACTACGTACTGCCGGGACCCGGAGACCGAGTAGTTGATCACATCGACACCGTCGGCGACGGCGTCGTCAATGGCGGCCACCAGGTCCGCCGTCGACCCGCTCCCGCTGCCTTCGCCATCTGCCCAGAGTGCTTTGTAGGTCGCTACGTGGGCCTTCGGTGCCATACCGCTGCCTTCGCCTAGGTCGATGCCGTTGACGGTCATCGGCACGCCATTGTTACCAGCAGCTGTCCCACCGGTGTGTGTGCCGTGGCCGTCGTAGTCGCGGGGAGATTCGAACTCGATGTCCAGGACGTCGACGTCCTCGTTGTAGTAGCGCGCCCCGATCAACTTGTTGTTGCATTCGATGTTGTTCGCGGCGTCCGCGTCGTCCCCGACGACACACTCCCCGTTCCAATCGGCTGGGACCGTGGCGCCTGGCATTTCGGCGAAGCTCTCATTTTCGGGCCAGATGCCCGTATCGATGATGCCGACGATCATGCCTTCCCCGGCGCCGTCGGCGCCACCGAACTGCTCATCCCAGACACCGCCTTCACCGGACATGCCCAAGTAGTCGGGCGTGGTGACGGTGTCGGCTGTGCGCACTTCGCTTTCCCAGATGTTGACAACGTCTGGGCTTTTGGCCATCGCCGCGGCCTCAGCGCCGGTCAGGTCGACCGCCACGCCATTCAGTGCGGTGTCGTAACTGTGCAGGATGTCAGACTCGCTCGCCCCCACCGCCTCGACGGCCTCCACCTGCTGGTCTGCAAGGAAGTCGCCGTACTCCTGAGCCTCGGCGCTCAGGGTGTCAATGCGCTCGCCCGCCCCCGGTTTGGTCGACGCCATGCCCTTGATGTCGCCTTCATAGGAGGCGATCGGGAGATCGACAAACTGGACGATGTAGGTCCCGGGCTCGGCGTCGTTGTCGGCAACCTGCGCCGAAGCCGTCTGGGTTAGCCCGAGCGGCGCCACCAAGGCCGCGGCTGCGATAACAGCAGACGCGCGCGAGCGAGAACCAAGCAAAGAGTGAGACACGAGATAAGTCCTTGTCGTCCGAAGGCCAAAAGGGCGTGCGGGGTGCAATCTGGCTGTGACACCACAATTTCGGCCCCAATACAACTAGGTCAGTGTCACTCTGGTCAGTGAGCCTGTCCAGTGGACTTGGGACAATCGTTACCGTAGGGACCGTGCAATTACTCCCAGGCTTCCTGTTGATGGCTATGGCCCTGACCTATCTGCTCTGCGAATTCGTGCTCCGGCGCCGCACGGGATGGGCGAAAGGGCCACTG
>JBATUU010000077.1:0-12080 GCA_049671385.1 Ornithinimicrobium sp.
GCCGGGCACCGAGCCGTAGAGCGAGGTGTAGCCGAAGAGTTTGGCCCCTTTGCCCTGCTGCGTGACCTGCGTGGTCTCACATTGGGCAAAGAACCCGCGGTCACACATCCAACATGATCCGCAGGAGATGTTGAAGGGCACCACCACCCGATCGCCGACCGACAGGTTCGCCACGCCCGAGCCGATCTGCTCGACGATGCCCATGAACTCATGGCCCAACACATCGTTTTGAGCCAGGTAGGGCGCCAACACCGAGTACAGGTGGAGATCAGATCCACAGATCGCTGTTGATGCCACTCGGACAATCGCGTCGGTGGGTTCCTCGATCGTGGGATCCGGCACGTCCTTTACTTCTACGTGCTCGTCGCCTTGCCAGGTGAGTGCTCTCATGTTCGTGACGCTACGTGGGCCGTGGCGGCTCCGCATGTCGGGCACTATCAGCCGCCGGCACGTAGCCTCACCCCATGACTGCGCCTGTTGCTTTGGTTGCCGGGGCCTCACGAGGGCTAGGTCAAGTGATCGCCGGAGAGTTGCTGGATCGCGGCTATCGAGTGGCTATTTGTGCCCGCGGCGCCCAGGAACTTGCTGCCGCCGTCTCCACATTGCGCCCACGCGGCGAGGTCACCTCGCACGTGTGCGATGTCAGTCAACGCGATCAGGTGGAAGCCCTGGTCTCCTCGCTGACCGCGGCTCATGGTGGCATCGATGTGCTGATCACCGTCGCTGGCACGATTCAGGTGGGTCCCGCCGAGTCGATGACGATGAAGCACTTCGAGGAGGCGATGTCCACCATGGCGTGGGGACCGGTGCACCTGGCGTGGGCTGTGCTGCCGCAGATGCGCGCTCGCCGAGCGGGCCGGATCGGCACTATTGCTTCGATCGGCGGCATCGTCGCCCCACCACATCTGCTGCCATATGCCACCGCCAAATTTGCCGCCGTCGGGTTTTCCGAGGGTTTGGCCGCAGAGCTGTCCGGCACCGGGGTTACCTCGACCACGGTGTTACCGGGTTTGATGCGCACCGGATCTCACGAACGGGCGTTGTTCACTGGTCAGCAAGGCCGCGAGTATGCGTGGTTCGCACCCTCAGCATCGCTGCCGTTGATCTCGATGAACGCCGAGCGGGCCGCCGCCAAGATCGTCGATGGCGTCCTAGCAGGCAAGCCGCATGTCGCGCTGCATCCGATGACCCATCTGGCGATCCGCGTCAAGGGGTTGGCCCCCTCGACGACGGTTCGGGCGATGGGTCTTGCGGGACGTGTTCTACCAGCATCACCGAGCCCGACGCGGAGCGAGACCATCGAAGGTCACCAGGCTGCGCGATCACTGAATTCGACGGTCGTCAGCGGACTCACGACGCTTGGCTCGCGGGCCGCGCGAAGGTTCGGGCAACGCATCGGACGCCGGCGCGACGGCGACGATCCCCCGCGTGAGGGCCAGGGACCTCAGTCCAACTGAACCGTCTTGTTCTCACCAGCATCGGGAGTCCCGCCAGTCACCTTCGTTTTTAGCATGGCGATGCCAGTGCCGATCGTGCCCGGAGAGTCCCAATACTCTGCGCTCTCGGCGTGCACCCGCAGCAAAACGATCGCGTCACTTTCCGGACCCTCGGTGAACCAGGACTCGACGAATGAGTTCCACAACTCCGTCTTCTTGTCCACATCGCGGACCACGCTGGCCTCGCCTTTGAGCGAAACCCACGAAGAGTCACCCACCAGGGCGACATTGACACTCGGATCGGCGGTGACATTGGCGACCTTGGGTGAGTCGGCTTCAGAGAAGAACCACAGATCGCCGTCGAACTCAGCCTCCTGCACAGCCATCGGCCGCGACACCAGCCCGCCGGTGTGGTCGACCGAGGTCAGCATCGCGATGCGCACGTCCCCGATCAACTCCCGGACCGTGGCCAGGCCTTCTTCGTCGTAGTCGTCGTGGCTGGGGTGAGACTGCTCGTTCATCGATAGTCCTTCTTCTTCGGGTGTGCCGTCATGGATCGTTCACCAGGTTAGGGCGTGTCTGAACACTTCGCTTTCGCTGCATCGTACGGCGGGGAGCTCAGCCGGGCTTGGCCAGGCCCTGGTCGGCATCGTGCCTTAGCATCGGGACCGTGGTGTTGCCTGCGATCGACCCGGTGCTGCAGCGTTTCGATCTGCCGGATGTGTCACTGCCGTCGGTGGGCTTGGGGATAGGCACGTTTGTCGCGTTCATCGTGCTGGGGTGGATCGCTGCCTGGGTGATCGCCCGATATCTGGCGTGGCGTCATCGGGGTCCGAGCGCTGTGTCTGTCTTCAGCCACTTAGGGCAATGGGTGTTCATCGTGTTGGGCGTGGTGGTTGCGCTGACCATCATCTTCCCCAGCGTGCAACCGGTCGACATCCTCGGCGGTCTCGGGGTCATCTCGATTGCTGCCGGTATTGCCTTCCAAACGGTGCTCGGCAACATGTTTGCCGGGATCATGATCTTGTCGAAGGGCCGTTTCGTCGTCGGGGACCAGATCGGTGTGCGAGAAGTCCGTGGCACGGTGACTGCGATCAGCTTGAACAGCACGACGATCCGCACCTTCGACGGACGCCAGGTGTTGATCCCCAACCAAGTCATCCACTCGGACCTGGTCACCGTGCAGACCGGCTATGAACACATCCGGACCAGCGTCGAGGTGCAGATTGATGCGACAGCCGATCCGCTGCGTGCCCAGCAGATCGCCATCGAGGCGATGACTGAGGTGGCGGACGTCTCGCGCGACCCCGGCCCGGAAGCGTTGCTGACCACCCTCGACAAGGGTGCGTTGACGTTGGAGCTGCGGTTCTGGTCGGGCGCACGCCAGTTGGAGACACGAGAGGCTCAGCACGCTGTGATCTCTGCCGTGCTGGCCGCCTTTGTACAGCATGATGTCCGACTGGCCGATGAAATTCAGACCATCGAGGCGGGACCGGACCTCCTGGACGGCCTCACGTCCCTCGCGCCAAGCCAGCGGCGGCACACCTCGTCCTGAGGCGGCTCACCAGGTGAGGCCGTGTCGCGCCAACTCGCACTGAGTCTGGATGCGGTCGACCGGGTCAAGCGGGCGAGTCGTCGGCTCTGGCAATCCGAGTGTCCGACAGCACTCGCACAGCACATCGTCGTAGGCAAGACTGACCATCTGCATACGCTGCGCTCGATGCGGTGCGTCGGATGCTTCGATGCGCTGGAAATCACGCTCTAACCGGGTCAGGTCAGCGACCAAGCGCTCCAGGGTCGGCTGGTCCCGCGTCAGCATTGGCAGGCCAGCCGTCATCCGCTGTGCTCGGGTCAAGGGCGGGGGTGGGCGCCGGCGAGCCAACCATCTCAGGAACCAACGACCAGCGTAGTAGGCCAGCGGCACGGCTGGGCAGATGAACCACACCCACAACGATGGGTCCATCGACTCCTCCTCAAGCCGTTGCCGAGTCTCATAGTACGCACCGCCCATCTACCCAGGCATGCTCGATGCCACCTCCTCACCGTGGGGTGGGCTCCGTGAACGACGGCGCGGAAGCTTAGAGACCGGCCACCCGATCCTCCGGACCGGTCAAACCCGGGTTGTCGCCCATGTAGTCGACTAGGTTCTGGAAGTCACCTGGGCCACCCAACAAGTTGGTCCCCTGGGTGAACGCGGTGAAACTGTCACCGCCTTCGGCCAGGAAGTTGAGCGTCGAGACACGGTAGGTCTGGTCGAGCTCCAGCGGGACGTCGTTCAGCTCCATGTCGCTGACTTTGGACCCCTGGTCAGCGGCGTCGGTCCAGGTGTAACTGAAGCCCTCGGAGACCCCCAGCGCCAACTTCTGGCGACCACGATTGGGGTCGAACTGCTGCTCCAGCACCTCTTTGATGTCCGCGCCGGTCATATCGATCGAGACCAGGATGTTGCCGAACGGCATCACCGTGAAAGCCTCCGCGTAGGTGACTTCCCCGGCTTGCTCCCCGTTGGTGATCTCGTCCACCAGCAGGTCGGCTCGAACGCCGCCGACGTTCATGAATGAAATCTGAGCCTCGCCCTCGTCGGCTCCATCGGTGCCCCAGAGGATCGAGTCGGCGATCAGGTCGACCAACGGCGTTTCGATCCCGCGGTCACCACCGGCACTGCCGGTGATGTCTTCGGCAATCGTGCCAACGACCTCTCCGCCGACCTCATCCGACTTCGTCTTCCACTTCGCGATCAAGGCGTCGATCTCCGGGTCGGTCGTCAACTGGCGCACCAGATTGTTCGCCGATGCGGTGTCCTCGCGGACCACGTCGCCGTCAGCCTGACTGAGCACCACGTCCGACTCGGTCACCAGCCGGCCATAGAAGTTCGCGCTGGTCACCAGTCGCGAGTTGCCGTCAGGGTCCGCGATGTCGCAGATGTACGAACCGTTCGTATGCCCGGTCACCACCATGTCGATCGCTGGGTCCAGATCCTCAGCGATCTGGACGATCGGGCCAGAAATACCCTGGCACTGGTTGTAGTCGCCGCTTTGGAAGCCGCCCTCGTGCAGCAGCACCACGATCGACTCCACACCTGCAGCTTGTAAGTCGGCGGCAGCTGCGTTGGCCGTGCTCACCTCATCGAGGAAGTCCACCGATGAGACGCCTCCCGGGCTCACCAACGAGGGAGTCTCCTCCAACGTCATACCGATGAAACCGACGTCGATGCCAGCGATGTCCTGCACATACGTGCCCGGCAAGAGCGTCTCGCCGTCGCTCTTGTTCACGACATTCGCGGCCAGCCATGGGAAGTCAGCACCTGGGTAGGGCTCCGCCGGAAAGTAACACCCGTCGTCGGGGTGGCAGCCACCGTTCTGCATCCGGAGCAACTCTTCGGTGCCCTCGTCGAACTCGTGGTTGCCCACGCTGGTGACGTCGAGCCCCATCACATTCATGCTCTCCACCGAGGGCTCGTCATGGAAGATTCCGGACAGGAACGGGGAGCCACCGATGATGTCACCGGCTGCCACGGTCATGCTCTGCTCTGGCAGCGACTTCGTGCGCAGAGCATCGAGGGTGGTCGACAGATACGTCGCTCCACCCACCGGCTCTCCGTCGATCTCAGCGCCTTCATCGACCTCCAGATGTCCGTGGTAGTCGTTGAAGGACAACAACTGCAGGTGCAGTTGGTCGATCCACTCCGGCAAGAGCAGGTCTAATCCTTCAGCGATCGTGTCATCCACTGCTCCCGGCCCACCCAGGAGCGTTGCCCCTTGCGGTGAGAGTCGATCCAGTGCCAGTGCGGTGGCCTCGGGTAGTTCTGCGTCCGTGAGCAGCAATGGGACGCCTTGGAAGCCTGCGAGCGCCGACCCGGTCAGTGCGTCCGGGTAGTTGTTGCCCGTTGCGATGTATGCGGTGTCGAGGTCCGCGGGGAAGGCCTGCGAGATCGCTGCGGCCGTTTTGTAGCGGTTGTCACCAAAGACTCTGCTGGTCTGGGGGACCAGCGCGGTGATCGCGTCGACTGTCGTGTCACTGACCGCGTTCGGTCCGCCGAAGACGACCACCGTTTGTGGAGCAAGATCAGCGAGGGCCTGAGCGGTCGGGCCGCTCAGCTCATCCCCTGCTGTCAACAGGATCGGGGCTCCGGAGGACCCCGCGACCGCTCCACCGACGAGTGCATCGGGGAAATCCTCACCTGTTGCGACGTAGACGATCGGCAGACCGGAGGGGAACGTTGCGGCGACCGCGGCCGAGGTTTCGTAACGGTTGTCACCAGCCAGTCGGGTGACGTCCCCGTACGCCTCGAGTGCGGTCTCGACATCAGCGTTGATCCGAGTCTCGCCTCCGACGATCACGATGTCATCGGGGTCCAACGCCTCCAACGCGCTCACTGTCGGCGCGGGTAGCGTTTCCGTCTTTGCGAGCAGAACGGGGGCTGCAGCACCGGCCCCGTCGATCTCAAGGGTAGGCGTGTCAGTGTCGCGGGCAGCGTTAGCGCGCGCGGTCAGAGCATCCGGAAAGACCTCACCGGAGGCGATGTAGACCGTTTCGACACCGTCGGGATACTCGGCCGCCACCAGAGCCGCGGTTTCATACCGGTTGGCGCCTCCAATGCGCTCGGTGATGCCCTGGGGCAACGCCGGCTCGGCCGCGGCCACGGCCGGCGCGGAAGCAGTGGCCGTGCCGACCCCCATCGTCGCGATCGCGGGGGCAGCAACCATCGAGAGTCCGGCCGCTAGCGCAACCAAGCGCCCGCCCCGGGTATGCGGTCGTGATGTCACTGTGCGACTCCTTCGTTCGGTCAAACGCAGCGGATCACCGGAGGTGAGCAGGCACGGCCGGGATCGGTCTGGACTTCCAAGTGGTGCAGCCAACATAGCCCTGGCCCGCGAGCCTCGCATAGGGAAGGCAGATGAACAGTGCGTGATGGACACCAGGAGCAGCGGTGACACACTTGAGGTATGTCAGAACTCGACATCAACCCGCCCACCTTGGCCATCATCGGCGCCGGCTCCGTGGGCGCGACCATGGCCTACACGGCGCTCGCGCAGGGCGTCGCCAGGAGAGTGGTGTTGCACGACATCAACGCTGCCAAGTTGGAAGCCGAGGAGCTCGACATCTCGCAGGGCTTGTCCTTCATGCGGCGAGGCGAGATCGTGGCGAGCGACGACATCGAGATCGTGCGCGGCGCGCGGATGGTTGTGGTCACGGCCGGGGCAAAGCAGAAGCCAGGGCAGAGTCGGATGGACCTGGCGGGCACCACCATCGAGCTCACGCGCACACTGTTGCCGGATCTGCTCGAGGTCGCACCTGATGCCACATACCTGATGGTCACCAACCCGGTCGATGTGGTGACGACCGCCGCTCTGCGGGTGACCGGCTTGAATGCCATGCAGCTCTTCGGCTCCGGGACCGTGCTGGACTCCTCCCGGCTGCGTCAGGAGATCTCCGAGCGAGTGGGGGTCGCGGTGCAGAGTGTGCACGCCTACGTGGTGGGTGAGCACGGTGACACCGAGTTCCCGCTGTGGAGCTCAGCGAGTATCGGCGGTTTACCGGTGCTGGACTGGTTTCACAGCACCGCGCGCTTGGATGAGTACGAACGCAATGACATCGCTGCCAGCGTGATGGGCGCGGCGGGCAAGATCATTGCGGGCAAGGGGGCGACGAACTATGCGGTGGCCATGTCCTGTTGCTCGATTATCGAAGCGGTGCTGCGCGATGAGTCTCGGGTGATGCCGGTCTCCACCTGGCTGGATGAGTACTACGGGATCAGCAACGTGTGCCTGTCGGTGCCGACAGTCGTCGACAAGCACGGGGCGCATTGGCGGATGCCCGCGTCGATGACCGACCAGGAAATGGTCAAACTGCGGCGCAGTGCCGACTCCATCAAAAAGATCGCGGCGACCTTCGGTCTGTAGGTGTGGCTCCGGCATCCAGGCGCCGCACCGAGAACACGTGTGCGCCTGCGCATTTCGCGCGCCGGCGCCACCTTCGCACTCCGTTGACTAGGTCGATGAGCCCGCGGCAGGCAGCAGCAGGCTGACCCGGCAGCCACCCTCGACGTTGCTCACGTTCACCGTCCCGCCCACTTCCTGGATGATCGCCTGGGTGATCGACAGGCCGACCCCGACCCCAGCGGCCAGGTGGGGGGTCCGCGATGCGCTGCCTCGCCAGCCTGGGTCGAACATCCGCGCCATGTCCTCCTCGGACAGGCCTCCGCATTCGTCGTCGACGTCCAAGCGGGCCATCCCAGCCGCGCCGCCCCTGCTCGTTGGCCCCACCGGGCGGACAGTGATCGATCCGCCGGCCGGCGTATACGCAATGGCGTTCTGGACGATATTGGCGATCGCGCGCTCCAACCGTGCGGGGTCCGCACGCACCGGCAGCCGCTCATCCCCAGCTACTTCGAGGGCCACCTGCTGCTGCTGGGCCACCACCTGTTGGCTGGATACCACTTCGCGCATCACATCGACCAGGTCGACCAGCGCCACACTCTCGCCGGGTCCCACGGCGCTGCCCCCCTGGGTCAACCGTGACATCTCCAACAAGTCATCGACCATCCGGTTCATCCGGTCGCTCTCGTGCCTGATCCGCCGGTGGTAGTCAACGGGGTCGCTAGCGATTCCGTCCTCGAGCGCCTCCGCCATGATCCGGATGCCGGCCAACGGAGACTTCAGGTCGTGGCTGGCCCAGGAGATCATCTCCCGGCGACTGGCGGCCAACGACTCTTCGCGCATCCGTTGCGCGCTCTCATCAGCGGCAGCCAGGTCGACTCTGCGGACCGCGCGATAGCTGAACACTCCACACAGCAGCGCAATCGGGACGCACGCGACCAGGATCAGCGCCACCAACGTGAGGTCGTCATAGGACAGGAACATCTCGCTCGCTGCCATCCAGATTCCTGCCGCCATGCTCGCCACGACGACCACGGGGCCCATTGCGGTGGCTGCGGCTAGCGACCGTTTGGCCAACAACAGCGTCGCCACGGTTCCGGCGACACCCACCGCGCCTGCCGAGCCTGCGGCCAGCGCTACGGCTTCAATTTCGGGTCGCATCAGCGCATTCCGAGCACGCGCACACCACACCTCATGGGGTATGCCGGTCCCAGCGATAGCCCGATCCCCACACGGTCACGATGCGCTCCGGTGAGGCGGGGTTGACTTCGACCTTGTTGCGCAGACGGCGAATGTGGACCGTCACCGTGGAGTCGTCGCCGAAGTCCCAGCCCCAGACTTGCTGCAACAGCTCTTCCCGGCTCAGCACGACACCGGGGTGACTCATCAGGTGTGCCAGCAGATCGAACTCACGGGTGGTCAGCGCCAGGCTCTCACTGTCCCGACGCACCGTGCGGCTCGCCGGGTCCACGACCAGGTCGCCATCCTGCACGGGCCGATCCGGCGCCGTTGGAGCTCCCGCCCGATCACTGACCCGGCGCAACAGGGCCTTGACCCGCAGGACCAACTCGCGAGCGCTGAATGGTTTGACGACGTAGTCGTCTGCCCCCACCTCTAGACCGGCGATGCGATCGGCCTCACTGGTCCGCGCTGTGAGCAACAGGATCGGCAACGAAGGCTCGACCTCCCGCATCCGGTTCAGCGCCTCCAGCCCGTCGATGCCGGGCAACATGATGTCGAGCACCACGAGATCGGGTCGATGCTGCGCGGCCATCTCCACGGCCTCCAAACCGTCGGTGGCTTGAATCGTCGGCAGGCCGGCTTTGTGCAGGTATGCCGTCACGACTTCACGCACGGTGTCGTCATCGTCGGCAACCAGGACAGTAGACACGATGAAAAGCGTAGTGCGCTGAGGGCAGGTCAACCCTTACCGGGCGCGAACGGTATCGGCGGCATACCATCACAACCGAACATCGCCGCCGCGCCGAAAGGACCCACATGCCGAAGAACGATCAGCCGGCGACCGACCCGGCCATCCGGTCAGCTCTGGTCATTGTGTTGGTCCTCAGCATCATCTCGTTCGCGCTCGGTGCCATCGGACCGTTCGGTCCCACGGCCAGTTTTGCGCTGCTGATTTTGGGAGCCATCCTGGCGATCGCGGTGGCTGCGCTGGCCAAAATGGCAGGCAAGCGCCCTTCGTAGACTGCTTGGCACCTACGGCATGATGACGAGCGTGACTTCGATTGATCGCGCCCGCGCGTTACTGCAAACACACCCCTTGATCGATGGTCACAACGATCTGGCCTGGGAAGCGCGAGAGCAGGCCGGGTACGACTGGGACTCCCTCGACATCGGCGCGGGCACCAACACGACGCATACCGACATACCCCGGTTGCGCACCGGCGGCGTCGGCGGGCAGTTCTGGTCGGTGTGGGTGCCTTCGACGTTGCCCGCCGATCAAGCGATCATCCAGACGCTCGAGCAAATTGACGCCGTGCACTCGATGATCGCCCACTACCCGGGCGGTCTTGCATTGGCGCTCACGGCCGCTGACATCGAGGCAGCGGCTGCGAGTGGGCGGATCGCCTCGTTGCTCGGCGCCGAGGGTGGGCATTCGATCGGTAACTCCCTCGGCGTATTGCGGATGTTGCATCGCCTCGGCGTGCGCTACATGACCTTGACGCACAACGACAACACCGACTGGGCCGACTCGGCAACCGATGACCCGGTGCATGGCGGACTGACCGACTTCGGCCGCGAGGTCGTCACCGAGATGAACCGCATCGGGATGATCGTGGACCTCTCGCATGTCTCAGCGGACACCATGCGAGATGCGCTGGAGGTATCCAGTGCCCCCGTCATCTTTTCGCATTCCGGAGCTCGAGCCATCTGCACCTCCCCCCGCAATGCTCCCGACGATGTGTTGACCACGATGGCAGCTGGAGGCGGGGTGTGCATGGCAACCTTCGTGCCCGATTTTGTCTCTCAGGATTGCTGGGATTGGCGGATGCAGGCAGCTAGCGCCGCCACCGATGAAGGGATCAAAGCCACCGACATCGAGGCCTTCAAGCCCTGGGCACGCCGGTATGCCGCATCCCACCCCGCGCCGACCGCACAGATCAGCGATGTCGTTGCGCACATCGAGCACCTGCGCGAGGTCGTTGGCGTCGAGCACATCGGCATTGGTGGTGACTACGACGGTGTGCCAGATCTGCCCATCGGCCTTGAGGACGTGTCCTGCTACCCGGCGCTCTTCGCCGCCCTGGCCGAGCGCGGATTCTCCGACGCCGATCTCGCCAAGATCGCTCGCGGCAACATCGTGCGGGTGCTGCGGGCGATCTAGACGGGAGTCAACACGTGGGCTTCGAGCCGCTGATAGCTCGTCTCCATACCCTCGGCCATTCCCGTGTCCAAGATCATGTCGCGGATCTGAGCGTTCGGATACGTGATCACGGTCGACAGCAGCGTCCCACCGGAGACCGGGGTCAAGGTCATCTCGTTGCGCACACCCTCTCCCGGCATACCGATCATGCGCTCGCTGGTCACTGAGCGGTGCGGCGGCGCGGACTCGAGCAGCTCGCCCTCGAAGCCAAAACTCTCCTCACCGTTGGCCCACTCATAGCGGTAGGTGTCGCCGACGTGGGTGGCGACCTCGCAGACCGGCATCGTCCACCCGTCCGGCCCGAGCATCCACTGTTGGATGAGGTCCTTGTCGTGGTGCGCACGCCACACGACCTCCACAGAGCCGGCAATGACCCGGCTCACCCGGACCTGGGTGTCGCTGAGGATCTGGGCGCTCGCGGGCCGATCGGCGGCAAAGGTGCGCAAGTCGTCGAGCACCTGATCCATCTGTCCCATTGCCTCGCGCATCCCGTCTTCCATACCCATGTCGAGCAACTGGGCGAGCTCCTCGGCGGTGTTGAAGTGCGCCGTGGTCGTCACTCGCGATCCATCACCGGTTGGCTCAAACGTGAAGACCATCCGCATGGACGGCATCTCGGCGTTGGGTGTGCCATCTTCATGAGCGAAGCCGTCGAGCACCTCAAAAGACCGTTGCGGGTCCACGGCCAACCACTCCCAGTAGCCGCGACTCACGGCGCCATCGGGCATTGTCATTGCGTATGCCGATCGTCCGGCGGGAACAACGTCGTGACGGCTGAACATCGCTGGGCACGCGGGCGGACCCCAGAACTTCTCCAGTTGCCGGGGATCGGCGTAGGCCTGCCACAGGCGCTCCACCGGCGCTGGGAAGTCAGCGACCACGGTCATGGTCAGTGCGTCCGGATCTTTGGTGACGGAAGTGACGGGCATGGCACAGCCTTTCAGTGTGGGGTTTCGGTGGTGAGTGGGTCCTGGGCGAGGAGGGTGTCTAGGCGGGCGGTGCGTTCGCGCCAGATCTGTTCATAGCGGTCCAGCAGAGCACGGGCGCGCGCCAAAGCCTCGGGTTCACCGTGCACAACGCGCTCACGACCTCTTGCCTCTTTGGTCACGAGTCCGGCTCCTTCCAGCACGGCGACGTGCTTCTGCACAGCGGCAAATGACATGTCGTATGCCGCTGCCAGGTGCGACACCGAAGCCTCACCGGTGAGGGTGCGGCGCAGGATGTCTCGACGTGTTGCATCTGCGAGGGCCCGAAAGATCCGGTCCACCTCGGCGTCGCTGAGTGCTGTATCTACAACCATTTGGTTGTAGATTAGGTCATGGCGCCACAGGGGTCAAGGGTTCGCAGTTGATTGATCAGCGAAGAAGCGCTGCGATCTGAGGC
>JBATUU010000078.1:0-2946 GCA_049671385.1 Ornithinimicrobium sp.
GCCACGAGATCTAGCTGATCTCCAGACGTACCTGAGCGAGATCGTGGGCGGTCCATGCGACGCCGATCTGCTGCGTCGCGCAGTGACCCATCGCTCTTATGCCTACGAGCACGATGAGGCCCCGCACAACGAGCGTTTGGAATTCTTGGGCGATGCTGTGCTCGGAGTGATCGTCACCGACGCGCTCTACCGCAACCACCCCGACTCAGCCGAGGGACAGTTGGCCAAACTGCGTGCTGCAGTGGTCAATACCCGCGCCCTGGCCGATGTTGCCCGCGAGGCGGGCCTCGGCGCGTTCGTTTTGTTGGGTCGTGGTGAGGAGGCAACCGGGGGACGGGACAAGGCGAGCATCTTGGCCGACACGACCGAAGCGGTCATCGGTTGCATCTATCTCAGCCGCGGGATGTCCGCTGCATCGGATCTGGTGCACCATCTGTTGGACCCGCTGATGGCCGAAAGTGCACAGTGGGGTGCGGCGTTGGACTGGAAGACAAGCCTGCAAGAGTTGGCGTCCACGTCCTCCCTCGGTGGTCCCGAATACGTCGTGGGAAGCGAGGGTCCTGACCACGACAAGACCTTCACCGCCAAAGCGATGGTCGGCGATGAGGTGCTGGGTCAGGGGGAAGGCAGCTCAAAGAAGGCCGCCGAACAGGTAGCTGCCCAGCAGGCCTGGGAGGAACTGAATGCTCGAGCCACAGTAGCTGCGCCACCGCCGGTGCCCGAGGTGGACGAAGCCATAGACAGCGGGCATCTTGACGACGGGGATCTGGCGTCCCAGCCAGGCTCACGGCCCGTTGATCAACCTCCTCAGGACTGATGCCTGAGCTCCCCGAGGTCGAGGTCGTCCGGCGCGGGATCGCAGATCATGTGGTGGGCCGCCAGATCGTTGCGGCCACGCTCAGCGGTCATCGGGTCGCCCGCCGACATGACGCCGGCCCGGCTGACCTCCTCGAACGAGCGACCGGAGCCCGTGTGGAGGCTGCCGATCGGCGTGGCAAATACCTCTGGTGCGTGCTGGCGCGCCCTCACGAGGACCCGATGGCCCTGGTCATCCACCTCGGTATGAGCGGCCAACTCCTCGTCCAAGACGCCGCATCCCCGTCCAGCAGGCACACTCACGCCACGTTCGCCTTTGCCGACGAGGGACCCGACCTGCGCTTCGTGGATCAGCGCACCTTCGGTGGGCTATCGCTGGTGCAGCTCACGGATGACCGCCATGGCACGGTGCAGGGCGCGACCGATGCCTCAGGAGCGAGCGAGTCCGGGTCGGCCACGACGCAGCCCGGACATCCCTACGGTGTCCCGAGCAGCGTGAGCCACATTGCACCGGACCCGCTGGAGAGTGCATACGACGAGGGCGCCGTCGTGCGACGCCTCAAGACCCGGCATACCGCCGTCAAGCGCTCGCTGTTGGATCAAGGCATCGTGAGTGGGATCGGCAATATCTATGCCGACGAGGCGCTCTGGCGAGCAAAGATCCACGGCCGTCGCGAGTGTTCAGCGCTGAGCAAACCGGCGCTTACCCGCGTCCTGCGTCATGCCCAGGATGTGATGCGTGCGGCGTTGGATGTCGGTGGCACCAGCTTTGACAGTCTCTACGTGAACGTCAACGGCGCTAGCGGCTACTTCGACCGTTCCCTCGACGCCTATGGGCAAACCGGCGCGCCCTGCAGCCGCTGTGGTCGAGCGATTGTGCGTGAGCAGTTCATGAACCGGTCCTCGCACTTCTGCCCACGCTGCCAGCCGAAACCTCGCGTGCCGCGGCTCACCGGGTCGACGGCGAACGCAGAGACAAGAATGCCGCCACGCCGGAGTCGGCCTGCTCCCTGATGTGCGCCGGGTCGGGGGGCGCCTCACCGAGTAGCGTGCGAATCTGCGTGTCGCGGACGACAAGTCCGTAGAACGTGCAGAATGCCTCCGCTGGGTCCGGGACGTGGAGCACCCCCTGAGCATGCAGGGAAGCCAGGTAGTCCTCGACTATTGGCCCGATCCGGTGACGTCCTGAAGCGAGCAGGAGACCGGACAACTCCGGGGAGGACATTGCGGCCCGGTTGAGGGCGATAGAGCCCGGGCTGGTGATCAAAGCCAGGAGGGCTGACGCGTAGTGGTGCAGCACCTCTTCGTGCCCTGCACCGCCACGTAGCAGGGCCATTGTGCCGGGCTATGTTCACCTCTCGCACGGCCGTGCACATTGCGGGGCTCAGCGCAGCGGTCTTCACCGCTGCGATCTTCGGCTTCTTCTACGCATGGGTGTGCTCCACGATGTGGGGTCTGGACGAGGCTGATCCCAGGGTGGCTATCGAAGCCATGCAGGCGATGAACGCATCAGTGCGGAACGCGACTTTCTTCCCGGCGTTCTTTGGCACTCCCTTTGTGATCGCGCTCGCCGCCGCGGTGGCGTGGAGACACGGCTCGCGACGTACCGCCGGGCTATGGTCGAGCGCTGCGCTGGTCTACCTGTTCGGGGGACTGGTCTTGACGATGATGCTCAACGTCCCGATGAATGAGGCCCTCGCGCTCACGACAGTGCCCACCGACATCGACGCTGCACGCGCCATCTGGACCGACTACTCAGCGCAGTGGCAGGTGTACAACGTGATCCGGACGGCTGCCAGTGGCGTGGCAGTCGTGCTGGTAAGCCTGGGATTGCTGCACACCGGATCTGATGGGCGGTGCCGATGACTACTCGAAGACAAGGACGACCGGCCCGCCCGGATTGACTGACTCGTCTGCATCCGGCGACACATCGACGTAGGCATCCGCCCGCGCGAGGTCGCTGAATGCCTCGACGCGGTATCGGCCTGGAACCACAGCGCCGAAAGAGAACGTCCCATCGGGCTGAGTCAGCGCCGCCACGTCGGGCCGGTCACCGGGGCCGGTTGCCAACACCACGCGGGCGTCGGCAACCGGCTCACCGGTGGCGGTGGTGACTATCCCGCTGAGCAC
>JBATUU010000079.1:0-2833 GCA_049671385.1 Ornithinimicrobium sp.
ACCTCGGACAACTCCTCATCACCAGGCACACCGGTGCGCACGCTTGCAATGATCTCGGGTCGCGCACCCGTCACCGCGCAGCCTTCGAAGCCAGGCACTCCAGTCATGCAGTTACCCTAACAGATGATCAGATGATCAGATAATGAGTGACTATGTGTTTGGTCGTACGTCTCGCGGAAGGCTCCGTCGGACTGCGCGGGGCCGCGATGTTCGCAGCTTCGGGTCGCCTACAACTTCTCGAGCGGGGCAAAGCGCAACAGCAATCGCTTGATACCTGCTTCGCCGAAATCGACGTGAGCCATGGTGTTGTCACCGGCGCCTTCCACGCGGGCCACCGTGCCCAGACCGAATGAGTCGTGGGTCACCCGGTCGCCAACCGCCAGCGATGTCACCGGTGGGATAGCGCTCGGTCGGGCACTGCCCCGGGGGTTCAGCCGCACTACTCCGGCCCGGCTCGACGCACTGGCGCGTCCTGCCATGGTGCGCCGGTCGGCGTCGGTGCGCTCCCAGGTCAGTAGATCCTCCGGGATTTCGTCGAGAAAGCGCGAAGGCGGGTTCCATTGCGGGGATCCGAATGCTGATCGGCTGCCCGCCCGACTGATGAAGAGGCGCTCCCGTGCGCGAGTGATACCGACATAGGCCAACCTACGCTCCTCTTCCAGCTCGGCCGGGTCGTTCAGCGAACGCATGTGCGGGAACGTGCCGTCCTCCATACCGGTCAAGAACACCACGGGGAACTCCAGGCCTTTGGCCGTATGCAGCGTCATCAGAGTGACGACCCCACCGTCGGTGGGGTGGTGCTCGTCGCTGTCGGCGCCTCCACCTCGATCCTCATCATCTGGGCGGTCGGGTATCTGGTCGGCATCGGCGACCAGTGAGACTTGCTCCAAAAACTCGACCAGGGTGCCCTCGGGGTAGTTCTCGTCGAACTCGCGGCCGACCGCTACCAGTTCGGCCAAGTTCTCGACCCGCGTTTCGTCCTGGGGATCAGCGCTGGCTCGCAGCCCTGATAGGTAGCCCGATTGGTCGAGGATCTCTTCGAGCAGATCGCCGACGCCGCGTGAGCTATCGGCCGCCACCTCGCCGATCTTCTCCAGCAGCGCGGTGAACGAGGTGATGGCAGCCACCGATCGCGTTGCGATCCCCGGTGCGTCGCCCGGCCGACCGAGAGCCGCGACGAACGGAACGCGCTCACGAGCAGCCAGTGCCGCGACGCATGCTTGAGCTCGGTCACCGATACCCCGCTTGGGCACATTGATGATCCGGCGCAGGTTCACGTCGTCGGCAGGATTGGCAACCACCCGTAGATAGGCCAAAGCGTCTTTGACTTCGCGCCGTTCATAGAAGCGGGTGCCTCCGACCACCTTGTAGGGCACGCCGGTGCGGACCAGCACTTCCTCGAGCGCCCGGGACTGTGCATTCGTTCGATAGAACACCGCGACATCACCTGGGCGAACCCCGTGCTCATCGGCCAACGTGTCGATCCGGGTCGAGACGAACGACGCCTCGTCGTGCTCGTCGTCGCCGACGTAACCGACGATCGTCTCGCCGTCGCCGGCATCGGTCCATAGTCGTTTGTCGCGCCGGCTGTTGTTGCGAGAAATCACAGCGTTCGCAGCACGCAGGATGTTCTGTGTCGAGCGATAGTTCTGTTCCAAGACGATCGTGCGTGCCTGGGGGTAGTCCTGCTCGAACTCAACGATGTTGCGGATCGAGGCTCCCCGGAAGGCATAGATTGACTGGTCGGCGTCACCGACCACGCACAACTCGGCCATCTCCAGCGGTTGGCCCTCGCCGATGTCCTTGCTTGAGGTATCCCCCAGCTCTCGATCCACCGGCGCTTCGCCGCCGACCAGCTCTTTGATCAGAGTGTATTGAGCGTGGTTCGTGTCTTGGTATTCGTCGACCAGCACGTGCCGGAAGCGGCGGCGATAGTGCTCCCGCACGGCCGGGAAGGCCTGTAAGACGTTGACTGTCGTCGAGATGATGTCGTCGAAGTCGAGCGCATTGGCGGCGCGCAGCCGCTGTTGGTATGCGGTGTATGCCGAGGCGACCATCCGCTCGTAGTGGTTGTTGCCGACCTGCCCCGCATAGGTCTCCTCGTCCACCAACTCGTTCTTAGCCGCTGACACCTTGGCGGTGAAGGCCCGCGCGGGATAGCGCTTGGGATCGAGGTCGAGGTCTCGAATGACCATGGCCATCAGCCGTTGACTATCGGCGGCATCGTAGATCGAGAACGTCGACTTCATCCCGATGGTGCTGGCTTCGCGGCGCAGAATGCGCACGCACGTAGAGTGGAAGGTGGACACCCACATGGCACGGGCACGCCCACCGACCAACTCAGCGACGCGCTCTCGCATCTCGGCAGCGGCCTTGTTGGTGAAGGTGATCGCCAGGATCTGACCTGGACCGGCACCCCGCTCGTCAAGCAGGTGGGCAATGCGATGGGTGAGCACGCGCGTTTTGCCCGACCCGGCACCGGCCACGATCAGCAGTGGGCTGCCTTCGTGCACCACGGCCTCCCGCTGCGGCTGGTTCAATCCATCCAGTAGTGGCGCGATTCGCCGCGCCCCACCCCAGTCACTCGTCCTGCCGGGGCGATGCTCATCGGAAGAGGAAACACCGGGCGCCTGGTGCCCGGTGCGAGCCCATTGCGGCACACCAGCATCGTCAACCGCAGAAGCTGCGGCGAAGGCGGGCGCGGGGAGGTCATCGAACAGGCTTGGCATGTCGGTCCCATCCTAGGCGTCGGCGCCGACCATCCACGGCATACCCTGTGGACGTGATCCGCCTCGCAACTGCCGAAGATGTGCCCGAACTTGTTGCCATGGTC
>JBATUU010000080.1:0-9590 GCA_049671385.1 Ornithinimicrobium sp.
AGCCGGGCGGCGATGGGTCGAGCTGACCTGCCGAGTCGATGGTGCCTTGGCTCAGTGCCTCGACGCTGTCTTCGCCAATGACTGGTACACCGAGACCGGCGTGGCCCTGTGGGATGAGATCCGTCCGATTCCGAACACCGCACAGGAGTCACTGCCTGAGGGCGTGCTCGGACAGGTCGTGCCCAGCGGCCCCGGCATTCGAGCCGAGAACAACCTCAGACTCTTCACGTCCCTGATCTATGGCGCGAAACGCCGTTTGTCTTTGACCAGCCCCTACTTCGTCCCGGACGAGTCCTTGCTGTACGCGGTCACGACCGCCGCGCAACGCGGCGTGGACGTCGAACTGTTCGTCGGCGAAGAAGGCGACCAATTCATGGTCTGGCACGCGCAGCGCTCCTACTATGACGCGCTGCTCGAAGCCGGGGTGAAGATATACCTCTATCAAGCGCCACTGGTGCTGCACTCCAAGCATTTCTCCGTCGATGACGACGTGGTGGTGATCGGGTCGTCCAACATGGATATGCGTTCCTTTGCCCTGAACTACGAAGTCTCGATGGTGCTGACCGGCCCCGAAGTTGTGCGGGTTGTGCGGCAGGTAGAGGACTCCTACCGGGCCACTGCCCGATTGCTGACGCCCACGGAGTGGCAGGCAAGAAGCCGCCTCAGCCGCTACAAGGACAACGTCATGCGCCTCACGGCTGCTCTGCAATAAACGATCTGGCCGACCAACCCTGCGCAGTGCTTAACTAAGAACCCATCCTTTCGACTCGCGGAGGCAACGATGAGCACGACCTTGTCCGTCTGGAAGTTCCCATACGAATCCGGCGCAGAGGAGGCTGTGGAGACGTTACGGAGTCTGACCCAACAGGATCTGATCAAGGTTCACGATGCCGCCACCGTGTCCTGGCCGATGGGCCAGAAGAAGCCCAAAACCCGCCAACTCAACAACCTTGCCGCCGCTGGTGCGCTCAGCGGCACTTTCTGGGGCATGCTCTTCGGCTTGCTCTTCTTCGTCCCGCTGTTCGGCGCTGCCGTAGGGGCTGCAACCGGGGCGCTGACGGGCATGTTTGCTGACGTTGGCATCGATGACGACTTCATCGACAACGTTCGTCGCGAGGTGACGCCGGGGAGTTCGGCCTTGTTCGTCATGACCTCCGACGGGGTACGCGATCGCGTGCGGGAGGCGTTCGCGGGCTCGCAGGCCGAGCTGATTCACACGAACCTGTCGAAAGAAGACGAAGAGGCGCTGCGCGAAGCATTCAGCGAAGAGTCCTAGGTCACGTGACCCGGCGGGGTTTGCCTTCCCCCGCGCGCTCATCAGCTCACCCCTGCGTACGCGTAGGGGTGAGTTCGCACGTTAGTTTGGAGCGGTGCCTGCTGACATCGACGCTGCGTCGGGCGACGAACACGTCGATGTCCTCATCGTCGGTGCAGGCATTTCCGGAGTGGATGTGGCCTGGCGGCTGCGCGAACGGCGTCCGGAGACCTCATACCTGATCCTGGAGAGTCGCGCCGAGGTCGGCGGCACGTGGGACCTCTTCCGGTACCCCGGCATCCGCTCCGACTCCGATATCGCCACCTTCGCCTTCCCGTTTCGTCCCTTTGAGGGCGAGGCGGTCCTGGCGAGCGGACCAGCGATCAAGGCATACGTGGAGGAGACCGCCGCCGAGGCTGGTATCACCGAGCAGATCCGTTTCAACACGTCTGTCCACCGCGTGCGGTGGTCCAGTGAGCAGCAACGCTGGAGGGTCCATGCCCGCGGTCCAGACGGTGATGTCACCTTGACCTGCTCGTTCCTGCACCTCGCCACGGGGTACTACGACTACGACGCCGGGTATTTGCCCAACTATCCCGGGCGCCAGGACTTCGCGGGCACCTTTGTCCATCCGCAGCACTGGCCCGAGGACCTCGATGTCGCGGGCAAGCGGGTTGTTGTCATCGGATCCGGAGCGACGGCGATGACGTTGATCCCAGCCTTGGCGCACGACGCGGAGCACGTCACGATGCTGCAACGCAGCCCGACGTGGGTGGCCTCGATGCCCAACCGGGACCTGATCGCGGAGCGGATGAACCGGTGGTTGCCGCCGGTGCCCGCCTATCACGCCACCCGTGCCGCCAACATCGCGATCAGTCAGGCAACGTACGTCCTGGCCCGGAGGCGACCCGAGAAGTTTGCTGCCATGTTGCGCGACACCCTGCGCCGTGACTTGCCCGACGAGGACTACCTGGACGCCCACTTCACACCGGATTACCAACCCTGGGACCAACGGGTCTGCCGTATCCCAGACGGTGACCTCACGCGCGCCATTGCCGAGGGGCGAGCGGGCGTGGTGACCGCCACCATGGGCCGACTCGTCGAAGATGGCGTGCAACTGAGCGACGGCGAGGTCCTGCCCGCCGACATCATCGTCTCTGCCACCGGGCTCAACCTATTGATGGTCGGCGGGATCGAGATCGTCGTCGATGGCGAGGTGGTCGATCCCGCCACTCGACTGGCCTACCGCGGGCTGATGCTGGAGCAGGTGCCCAACGCGATGTTCACTGTCGGCTACGTCAACTCGTCGTGGACTTTGCGCTCAGATCTCGTCGCCCGTTATCTGTGCCGGTTATTGGACCTGATGGACCGCCGCGGGTATGCCGTGGCCACTCCCAACGCTGCACCGCCGGGTCCGCGGCGCCCGCTGCTGAATTTGAAGGCCGGCTATGTGATGCGCCGTCTTGACCGGCTACCGCAACTGGGCCAGCGCCGGCCGTGGACGTATGTGCAGAACTACCTGATCGAGGCGCCGGAGCTGCTCTACGGCCGACGCGGCCGTGAGATGACGTTCACGCCGCGCAATGCCCCAAACTCTCTATCGACAGGACAGCAGATGACAGCAGCCAGCGCTCGCGGCGTACGCAATCGGATCGATTTCTCCGGCGGCACCGCGGTGGTCACCGGCGCCGCCGGCGGGATCGGCGAACAGCTGGCACGCCAGTTGGCGAGCCAGGGCAGCCATCTTGCCCTCGTCGATCGTCACCCGGAGCGATTGGCTCAGTTGGCTGCCGAGTTGCGGTTGTTGCATCCCGCACTCCGTGTCAGTGCCCATAGTGCCGATCTGGCTGATCCTTCAGAATTGGCTCGGATGTCAGATGCCGTGCTCGGTGAGCACGCGGCCATCACCTTGTTGATCAACAACGCAGGAGTGGCCCTAGCGGGACGATTCGACCAGCTCAGCGTCGATGACATCGACTGGTTGTTGCAGATTAACCTGCACGCACCCATTGCCCTGACCAAGGCCCTCCTGCCCTCCCTTGCTACATCGCCCGGTAGTCACATCGTCAACATTTCCTCACTGTTCGGGCTTGTCGGCCCTCCCGGGCAGACGGCATACGCGACCAGCAAGTACGGGTTGCGAGGATTTTCTGAGTCACTGCGTCACGAGTTGCGCGACCAGAGGATCGGCGTGAGCGCAGTGCACCCGGCGGGAGTGGCGACGCGGATTGCGAAAGACTCGCGGACAGGGGCCGGTCTGGATGAACTCGAGGCGCAGGCCGGGCGTGATGCCTTCGCCGCCGCGCTGACGATAGATCCCGGCAAGGCCGCCCGGATCATCCTGCGTGGGGCCCAACGGCGGCACCGACGAATACTCGTCGGCGGCGTGGCGGTGGCCCTCGACCTCCTCGAACGCGCTGTCCCCGGTGCTGGTGGTGCTGTGGTGGGCGCGGCACAACACCGGATAGAGGCACGCGCGCTTCAGCGAGCCCCAGGCACAACGACCTCGCCAGCCGAGGACCAGCGCTCGCAATTGCCGGGGGTCCACACCGTGGCAGCAGCGGGCACCCAGGTGCGTGTCCGGGTGACGGGTCCACAGACGTCCGCAGACGCGGTCACTGGCGAGCCGTCGACGATCTTGCTGTTGCACGGTATCGGTCGCAGCCTCGAGGACTGGACCGAGCAACATGATCTGCTCAGCGACCGCCATACGGTGATCAGCCTCGATCTGCCTGGCTTCGGATACACACCACGATCGTCGGCAGGAATGGGTTTGCCATCTCTTGCCGATGCCACGGAGGCCACGCTTGAGGCATTGGGGCAAACCGGCCCGGTGCATGTGGTCGGCAACTCGCTAGGCGGAGCCGTGGCGATGACACTGCTCGCCCGCCATCCCGAGCGGGTATCGACGTTGACGCTGGCGGCGAGTGCCGGCTTCGGCTCCGAGGTCACCTTCAACTTGCGCGTGCTGGCCGTGCCGTTACTGGGGCCGCGTCTGTTGTCGCGGTCCTCCTGGTCGGGCACCGCATCGATCGAGCGTACGTTGTATGCCGACTCGACACTGGCCACCCGCGAGCGCATCGATCACGCCTTCGCTCTGGCCCAGGTACCCGGACGGGCGGAAACTTTCAGAGAGTGCCTGCTGGGCGTCGGCGGTCTGCGCGGTGTCGACAAGGGGTGGCGCGAGATACTGCTGAATCAAGTTGCAGCACAACGTGTTCCCACGTTGATTGTGTGGGGCGAGAAGGACGAGGTGTTACCTGCTGACCATTCGGAGGCGGCGCAGCGAGCCCTCGGCCACGCGCAGACACATGTGATGACTGACACCGGTCACCTGCCCCAAGTCGAACGCCCCGAAGAGTTCGCCCGCCTACTCAGTGACCTCATCGCCTCCGGCGCGCCACAGGCGATGACTCACCACCGAAGGTCAGGGACAAGCCCGCGGGTTCGACCGTCGGTGTAGGTCGTGTCGGAAGGACAAGGTCCGACCCCCGCGGGCTCGGGTGGCACGAGTGGATTCGCCACGCAGTCCGGCCGCTCACTGAAGCGGCGTCGGTCACCGCCTCAGCGGCGAGCCACCTCACATGTCCGAAGTGTCTTCATGGATCGGACCACCTCCCTTCTGTGTACGCCGCACGCTAATCCAGGCGGGATTCCTCCGCAACGGAATTTGATGCCTAGGGCCTAAGCCTCGACCCTGTCCTGGCCCGGCAGCCCCGGTAAGCCGTCGAGGCTCCTGGCGTTGCGATCACGGTGATAGTCGGCGATCTTCTCGTCATCGCGGCTTTGCCACACTGCGTCCAACGCAGTGCGCTCGGCGCGCAGGTCCATCCGGGGCACCGCATACCCGCATGAATCAGACACGCGCTCGACCTGCACGCTGATGATGCCGCGCAGATAGCGCCGTCGCTCCTGTCCGGCGGTGCCGAATGTCACCATCGCCTCGTCGAACTCCTGCGTGCCAGGAGAAAGGAGCACTCCCTTGCCGTGCAGTCTCACGATGCGAGGCTTGCCGTCAAAACCGCAGAACATGACGCAGATCCGGCCGTTCTCGCGCAGATGAGCCACCGTCTCGACTCCGCTGCCGGTGATGTCGAGATAGGCAAACGTGTGCTCATGTAGCACCCGGAAGGTGCCCGCAGTGCCCTTGGGCGACAGGTTGATCAATCCATCAGCGTCAAGGGGTGCGGTCGCCAAGAAGAAGACGTGTTGCGCTTCGATCCACGCGGCCAAAGACTCGTCGATGCTCTCGAAGACGTTCGCCATGGCCCCAGGCTACGGGTCACTAGAGACGCTTGACGGCGTGAACGCGCTCAACGATGCCCCGACTGATCCGACTGCTCTCCATGACCTGCACGTCGAGCTCACGCAGGACGAGGAGCGGACGTCGCATGAAGTGCTCCCCGTGCCACGGCACCGCGAGAAGGTCCGCAGCGCGTTGGACAAGCCGCAGCCATCGCGGCTCGGCGCTCACGTGGTCGGCCAGCAGTACGCGTCCGCCAGGGCGCAGTACCCGAAGGGCTTCGCGCAGAGCTGCCCGGTCATCCGGCACGCAGCACAAAGCGAAGGTGATGATCACGCTGTCGAATGAAGCGTCGGCATACGCAAGCGCGTCGGCGTCGCCCTGATCGAGCGCGATGTCCAGCCGAGCGCTTCGGCTCTCTTGCGGGCAAGGTGGAGCATCGGCGCACTGAAGTCAACGCCGGTCAAGGCGATGGACGGAGGGTAGTGCTCCAGATTCGCTCCCGTCCCAATGGCGATCTCGAGAGTGTCGCCATCGGCTCGGCCGCACACCCACGCCCGGCTGTCGCCAAACAGGCGGCGCTCCATCACGTCCATACTTCTGTCATATGTCGGAGCTCGCCGATCCCAATGTCGCCGGAAGGACATCGCTCGAGCCATCGCCTCAGCCTAGTAAGCCCGGCACTACCGGATGCTTAAGGCGGGGCAAGATAGGACGGTGGCCACGTCATACCTGACTCTTGCGGCTTCGACATCCAGTCAGATCGAGGTGAAGCGCTCCCGCTTCCGCGCCGACGTTCATCCGGTGACCTCTGAGCAGGCCGCCCGTCAGGTCATCGCGACCATTCAGGCGGAACGCTCTGGCGCCGGTCATCACTGTTGGGCGATGACGCTTGGTCCCGATGCCGAGATAATTCGATACAACGACGATGGCGAGCCGTCGGGCACGGCCGGTGCCCCGATGTTGGAGGTTGTGCGCGGTCACCAGGTAGGGGACATCGTCGCGGTCGTCAGTCGGTGGTTTGGCGGTACGTTGCTCGGCTCCGGGGGTTTGGCCCGCGCCTATAGCGATGCGGTGCGCGAGGCGCTGAAGAGTGCGTCGCTGGCCCAACGGGTGCTGACCCAGGAGTTCAGTGTGTCGATAGCGCACGCCGACTCCGGCCGGGTGGAGCACGAACTGCGAGCCAGGGGTGTTCACGTAGGCGACACGCTCTACGGCCAGAGCGCCCTCATCCGGATGTTCGCGCCTCCATCTGACCGGGACGATCTTGGGCAGACGCTGGCACAGATCACCGGCAGCGAGGCAGACCTGCGTGCTGGGGAATCCGGTTGGCGCACCGTCGCACTCTGAAACAGTGGCACACCATGTCGTGGTCCTCGGCGCTGCACACCGAGCACTGCCCTGGGTTGACCCGCTACAGGGTGCTTAGGCGATATTCGACCGACTGCGGCGACGATCGATGAGCAGGGCCGCTGTGTTCAGGGCGCCCCAGGCGATGGTGACCTTCAGCGCTTTCTTCCGCACCTCGGGGTCATCCATGGTGGTCCCGAGGATGGTGGCGTCGCCGAAGTCGCTGACGATGCGCATGACCATCGACGCGGTCACCAACGCCGGCGAGGATGCAAAAACGCCCACCGCTGAGACGGGGATGTCCCGGAGCCCATAGGTGTAGGCCATCAGGTTGTACGCGGGCATCTGCTCCGCAGGGGCTTCAAGCGCCGAGCCGAGATGATCGGGCTTCAGAAGGGCGAACAGGCCGTAGGCGCCAGTGCTCGCGGACAAGATGCGGCTGAGGGGAAACGTCATACCTCGACCGTATGTTGTGTGGTTTCGCAACGCGCGGCGGGGTGCCACGCGCGAGCACTTCACTCCTGCCTCTCTCGGGACCTCATGCCAACAGACCCACCGGTGACCGCATACGCTGAATGCATGATTGAACTGAAGACGCCGGCTGAGATCGAGGAGATGCGGCCTGCGGGCCGTTTTGTCGCCGAGACGCTGACCCGGCTGGCCGCCGAGGCAGCGGTCGGCACAAACCTTCTCGAGCTTGATGCCCTGGCCCATCAGTTGATCCGCGAGCGCGGCGCCGAATCCTGCTACATCGACTATCACCCCTCTTTCGGTGCCATGCCATTTGGCAAAGTGCTCTGCACGTCGGTCAATGACGCTGTGCTGCACGGCTTGCCGCACGACTATCAACTCCGCGACGGTGATCTGCTGAGTCTGGATTTCGCCGTCTCAGTGGACGGGTGGGTCTCGGACTCAGCGATCAGCGTCATCGTCGGCACACCGCGGGCCGAGGACGAAGCCCTGATCGAGACCACTTCGAACGCGCTGGATGCGGCCATCGCGGTCGCGCGGGCTGGCAACAAGATCGGCGACGTCTCGGCTGCCATAGCTGCGGTCGCACATGACGCGGACCTGCTGATCAACACTGACTTCGGCGGGCACGGCGTCGGGCGCACCATGCACGGTGAGCCGCATGTGCCCAATAACGGCCGGGCAGGTCGGGGTTTCCCGTTGCGACCGGGTTTGGTGATCGCCATCGAGCCGTGGTTCCTCCACACCACAGACCGGCTGGTCACTGACCCGGACGGGTGGACACTTCGCAGCGCTGACGGTTCACGCGGCGCACACAGCGAGCACACGGTGGCCATCACTGATGGTGACCCCATCGTGTTGACCGCGCGCACCTGAGCGACACCAAGACCTCTCCCGGCCCCAGCAACAGGTGGCCTCAGCGCTCCACTTCGGCGGGCACGTCGCCTCGCGAAGATCTGCTCTCATCGACGTATGCACGCTCTCACTACTGAATAACACCGTGCGAGCGTGCATACCTCGATGAGAGTGGCAGAGAAGCGCACTCGCTCATTGCCTGTCTTCGCGACTGACACTCGACGATGATTACTACGTTATATAGTACTAGGCAGCGTCAGGGCTGCCGATGCCCTGTCATATCAGGGAGGCTCTCATGCCAGGAAAGCACCGGATCCAGTGCCGCTATCTGTCCCAAGAAGACCTGATCAGCTCGGGTTGCCTCGACGTGCATCTTGCGATGCAAGCAGCCGAGGAAGCCATGTTGGCTTACCGGGACAAGCGCATCCTCTTTCCAGACAAGATTGTCCAGATCTTCGACGAAGACACCCAAGAGCGGATCAACTGCCTGCCAGCGACCCTGTTGACCGAGCACATCTGCGGCGTTAAGTGGGTCTCGGTCTTTCCTCGCAATCCGGCAGTGCACGGCATACAGAACTTGGCGGCAGTCATTGTGCTCTCCGAGATCGAAACCGGTCATCCCCTGGCCTTCATGGACGGCACCTTGTGCTCCAACATCCGGGTAGGCGCCATGGGCGGGGTGGCCGCCAAGCATTTCGCTCGCCCCGACTCCACCCGCATCGGCTTCATCGGCTCGGGCGAGCAGGCCAAGATGCACCTGCTCGCAATGAAGACAGCGGTGCCATCACTGCGCGAATGCGCCGTCTCAGACCTGCATGAGATCGAGGAAGAAGTCTTCGCCGAGGAGATGGCTCGGCTGTTCCCGGACATGACGTTCACCTGCACACAGCATGACAACAAGGCAGCCGTAGAGGGTGCGGACATCATTGTGACCGCAACCAGCGCCCAGCAGCCGCTGCTCAAAGCTGATTGGGTCAAGCCTGGATCGTTCTACAGCCATATCGGCGGCTGGGAGGACGAGTATGCGGTGGCGGCCCAAGCCGACACGATCATCTGCGATGAATGGGAGACGGTGAAGCACCGAACCCAGACCCTGAGCCGCATGTACAAGGACGGACAGCTGAGTGATGCCGACGTCGCTGGTGATCTCGACGATGTCGTGGCCGGCGACATACCAGGGCGCCAATCAGCCGATGAGCGGGTGTACTTCAACGCTGTCGGGTTGGCCTACGTTGACGTGGCTATCGCGCACGCCATGTTCGCGCGTGCTCAAGCTGCGCGGGCGGGCCACATGTTGACGCTGCAGGACACGATGGTCTTCAAGCACGAGAACCTCGTCGACTCCATCCGCCGGTGACGCGCTAGCCGCTTAATCTGCGCCACGCGGGCCCGATCGAGGTGGCAGCCCATCCTGTG
>JBATUU010000081.1:0-4397 GCA_049671385.1 Ornithinimicrobium sp.
GCGAGCATTCCGAGTGGTCTAAAGGCGCAGGGCGGCAACCCACTCCGACAGCGAAAATGCCCGCGAACACTGCCTCCGCGGCAGGTCTCGCGGGCACTTGTGGTTGCTCAGAGCACTGAGCAACGTCGCGAGGATTTGGGGTGCTCGGGAGTACAGAGGAGCCGTAGGCGAGCACACCCGCCCTTCGAAACCAAGGTATGCGCGCATACGGCTCGTGCGGTCGCACACCGGCCACGCCGCGCTCGTGGGGCCGCTTCGCTTGACGCGAGGGCAAACGTGACGCATAGTCATGGGGTGACCTTCTCTCTCGTACTTATTGCCCAGGACGCGTCCTGAGCTTTTAAGTTCGCGCGCGTCCTCCCCTCCACAGCCTTTTGGCGGAGGGGTTTTTTGTTGCCCGAGCACCACGCACCACAGATGACAACGCACCGCAGCGACATTCACTACAACGGATGAGGACCTCGACGACATGAGCACGGCGACCCGCCCTGATGCGAGCCCGGCCCACTCTCAGACGCCGCTGACTGGCGCTGAGACCCTCGTTTCCACCCTGGAGCGTGTTGGGGTAGAGCACGTCTTCGGACTCCCAGGTGGCGCGGTCCTCCCGCTCTATGACGCCCTCTACGGCGCCAAGACCCTGCGACACATTCTGGTCCGCCACGAGCAAGGCGCCGGGCACGCTGCGCAGGGGTATGCCGCCGCAACCGGTCGAGTCGGTGTCGCCATGGCGACCAGCGGTCCCGGTGCGACCAACTTGGTCACCCCATTAGCCGACGCCAATATGGACTCGGTGCCGATGGTGGCTATCACCGGCAACGTGCCCAGCGCCGCGATCGGCTCGGACGCTTTCCAAGAGGCAGATATCCGTAGCATCTCGATGCCGATCACCAAGCACTCGTTCCTGGTGACCAACCCGAACGAAATCGCGGCCACCGTGGAGAGCGCCTTCCACCTCGCCTCCTCGGGTCGCCCTGGCCCGGTGCTCGTCGATGTCGCCAAGGACGCCCTGGCGGCGTTGATCGACCCGGCCCAGGCGGTCGAGGTGCCGATGCGCGGCTATCACCCGGTGACCGCGCCCCCGGCCGAAGCGGTCCGTGACGCGGTTGAGTTGATGCTGTCCGCCAAGCGCCCGGTGCTCTACGTCGGTGGGGGCACGATCCGATCGAATGCTCACCGTGAGGTGGCAGCCCTCGCCGAGCTGACCGGCATACCCGTGGTGACGACGTTGATGGCCCGTGGTGTTTTCCCGGATAGCCATCCGCAACACCTGGGCATGCCCGGGATGCACGGCACCGTCGCGGCCGTGGCCTCGTTGCAGAAGTCGGACCTACTGGTGTGCTTGGGAGCACGCTTCGATGACCGCGTCACTGGCGCTCGCGATTCATTCGCCCCGCACGCCAAGGTCATCCACGCCGACATCGATGCCGCCGAGATCGGCAAAAACCGCAGCGTCGACGTGGGGTTGCACGGCGACGCCAAGATCACCATCACCGCGATGATCAACGAGTTCACCACCCGCGTTTCCAAAGGCGCAGAGCCCGACTACGAAGAGTGGGTCAACAACTGCGTGCGGTGGAAGGCCAAGTACCCGGCCGGATACGACACCCCACCCGACGGCTCGCTGGCCCCGCAATACGTCATCGAGCGACTCGGTGCGATCGCCGGACCCGAGGCTATCTATGCCTCCGGCGTTGGCCAGCACCAAATGTGGGCCAGTCAGTTCATTTCCTACGAACGACCCCGTGCCTGGCTCAACTCCGGCGGCCTGGGCACGATGGGTTATGCCGTCCCCGCCGCGATGGGTGCCAAGGTCGGTTGTCCGGACAGCACCGTGTGGGCCGTGGACGGCGACGGCTGCTTCCAGATGACCAACCAGGAGCTCGCGACCTGTGCGGTCGAAGGCATCCCGATCAAAGTGGCCGTCATCAACAATGCCGCCCTGGGCATGGTGCGCCAGTGGCAGACGCTGTTCTTCGCCGAGCGCTACAGCGCGTCGCGGTTGGACTCGATGCAGGTGCCCGACTTCGTGATGCTCGCCCAGGCCTACGGATGCGTCGGTCTGCGATGTGACAACCCCGCCGATGTCGACTCCACGATCGAGGCCGCGATGGCCGTCAATGACCAGCCGGTCGTCGTCGACTTCCGGGTGCATCAGGATGCGATGGTCTGGCCGATGGTCCCGGCCGGCACCAGCAACGACGCGATCCAGTACGCCCGTGAGATGGCGCCCAAGTTCGAGGACGACGAATGAGCACCAACACACTGGAGATGTCACGGTCCCCCGGTCCCAGCGAGCACAGTGACACCTTCGACGATCTGCCGGTTCGCAGCCGGTATGCCGTCAGCGCAGCGCCGCACCACAGTCCACAACACAGCGCACAACCCAACCGAAAGGTGACTCCGATGAGCCGCCACGCATTGTCCGTCCTTGTCGAGAACAACCCTGGCGTGTTGGCGCGGGTGTCCGTGCTCTTCGCGCGGCGAAGCTTCAACATCGACCACCTGGTCGTCGGCCCCACCGAGGACCCGAAGGTCTCCCGGATGACCATCGTCGTCAATGTCGGCGAGGAGCAACTGCACCGGGTCACCAGCCAGCTGGACAAGCTCATTGAGGTCATCCACATCGAGGAGTTGGAGGATGCGGCCTCGATCCGCGAGCGGTTGTGGGCGATCAACGACAACGGTCCGAGACCGGTGGGGGCAATGGCCGCCGCGTGGGGCTAGAAGGCAATACGCTATTCGCGCTCACCCCTACTGCCTCGGCCGCCAGCTGAGCCGGGGCCGTTGGACGTCGCGCCCAGCCGAACTTTCAGACGCAAGCACACCGCATACCTAAGGAGCAGCGCCACCCATGGCCAAGATGTACTACGACGACGACGCCGACATGAGTCTCATCCAAGATCGCGCGGTGGCCGTTATCGGCTACGGCAGCCAGGGCCACGCCCATGCGTTGTCGCTGCGCGACTCCGGCGTGGACGTGCGCGTCGGCCTGTCCGAGGGAAGTTCGTCGAGGGCCAAGGCCGAGGCGGAAGGGCTTCGCGTGGTGGACACGGCTACCGCGTGCGAAGAGGCCGATCTGATCATGCTGCTGGTCCCCGACCACGTGGCGCGCCATGTCTACACGGAGTCGGTTGAGCCGAACCTGGAGGACGGCGACGCGCTCTTCTTCGGTCACGGCTTCAACATCCGCTTCGGTTACATCAAGCCGCCGAGCAATGTCGATGTCTGCATGGTGGCACCCAAGGGACCGGGGCACCTGGTGCGCCGTGAGTATGTCGACGGTCGCGGTGTTCCCGTTCTGGTTGCGGTGGAGCAGGACGCTTCTGGTCACGCGATGGATCTAGCGCTGGCATATGCGAGCGCGCTCGGTGGTCTACGCGCGGGGGGCATCAAGACGACCTTCACCGAAGAGACCGAGACTGATCTGTTCGGTGAGCAGGCTGTGCTCTGCGGTGGCTTGTCCGAGCTGATCATGAAGGGGTTCGAAACACTGACCGAGGCTGGCTACCAGCCCGAGGTCGCCTACTTCGAGTGCCTGCACGAGGTCAAGCTGATCGTGGACCTGATGTACGAGGGCGGTATCGCCAAGCAACGTTGGTCTGTGAGTGACACCGCAGAGTACGGCGACTACGTCACCGGGCCACGGTTGATCGACGATCGCGTCAAGCAGGAGATGCAGGCCGTGCTGGAAGACGTGCGCAACGGCACCTTCGCCCAGCGGTTCGTCGACGACCAAGACGCCGGGGCGCCGGAGTTCAAGGAGATGCGGGCCAAGGGCGCGGCCCACCCCATCGAGGAAACCGGTCGCAAGTTGCGCGGGATGATGGCCTGGGTCAACTCCGATGACGACGACTACACCGAGGGGTCCGCTGCCCGATGAGCGAGTCCGAGTCCACGGGCACCACGGCAACCAGTGGCGCGGCCTCCACCGACGGCGTTGACATCAAGCCGCGCAGCCGCGACGTCACCGATGGGCTCGAACGTACCGCCGCACGCGGGATGCTGCGCGCGGTGGGCATGGGCGATGAGGACTGGGTCAAGCCGCAGATCGGCGTCGGCTCCTCCTGGAACGAGATCACGCCGTGCAACCTGCCGCTGGACCGGCTGGCCCAGTCCGTCAAGGACGGCGTGCACGCAGCCGGCGGGTACCCGCTGGAGTTCGGCACGATTTCGGTCTCCGACGGGATCTCGATGGGACACGAGGGGATGCACTTCTCCCTGGTCTCCCGTGAGGTGATTGCGGACTCGGTAGAGACGGTGATGGGTGCCGAGCGCCTCGACGGCTCGGTGCTCCTGGCTGGATGCGATAAGTCGCTGCCGGGGATGTTGATGGCGGCGGCGCGCCTCGACCTTGCGTCGGTCTTTGTCTACGCGGGGTCGATTCTTCCCGGTCAGGC
>JBATUU010000082.1:0-3211 GCA_049671385.1 Ornithinimicrobium sp.
GATCGACTCGGACAGGACGGCGCCGATGCGGCGAACCTCGCTGGGGTCTAATTGCAAGATCCGGTCGACGCGTGCCTCGCTGGGCCGGCGCTCCCGATCCCACTCGCCGGTCCCGATGTCTATCCAATATCTGCCATGGCGGGCTTCTTCCTCGGCGTCCCGGTCATGGTCTTGGCTGGTCAACTGCAGAGCGAGGAGCAACCCCTGGTGCCGACCGATCACCAGGACTGGACGGTCTTTGCCGCGTCGATGGTCTTCTTCATACGGCACCCAGGTCCACACCACCTCACCGGGGTCGGGCAGGCTGTCGGCAACGGGCGCGTACGTCATGGCAGGCACACCGACATAGTCACCGGCGTAGCCGCTCACGCGATGGTTCTTACCGCCCTGACCTTCTCGTCCGTGCCCAGGTCGTCCCTTGCGCGAGCGAGGAGAAACCGTCTTGCTCGCCTTGGCCACCGCGCGTGCCAACGTGTGCGCAACGGACAGAGCGTGGGACATAGATCGACGGGGCATGATCGGCACGGTATCTGCTCTTGGAGGGCCGTGGGAGAATGCTCGACGTAGTCTCATCCACCCCACCAGCCCAAGAGGTCATTTCAGCGTGTCACGCACCGCCTCCCACGGACCTCAGCCTGCGGCCACCCCGCCGGAGGTCATCCGCAACTTCTGCATCATCGCTCACATCGACCACGGCAAGTCGACCCTGGCTGACCGTATGCTGCAGATCACCGGTGTGGTGGATGAGCGATCGATGCGGGCACAGTATTTGGACCGGATGGACATCGAGCGTGAGCGCGGGATCACGATCAAGAGTCAGGCCGTGCGGATGCCGTGGACGGTTCGCGAGGACGCGGCAAAGCTCAAGGGGACCCACGTTCTGAACATGATCGATACTCCTGGCCACGTCGACTTCACGTATGAGGTTTCGCGCTCGCTGGCAGCGTGTGAGGGTGCGGTGCTGCTGGTCGATGCAGCGCAAGGTATCGAAGCCCAGACGCTGGCAAACCTCTATCTGGCGATGGAGAACGAACTGGCGATCATCCCGGTGCTGAACAAGATCGATCTGCCCGCCGCCCAGCCGGAGAGGTACGCCGAAGAACTGGCTCACCTGATCGGCTGTGGGGTTGAAGATGTGATGCAGGTCTCCGGGAAGACCGGCCAGGGGGTCACCGAACTGCTCGACCGGATCGTGCGTGACCTGCCGGCCCCGGTGGGGGATGCGCAGGCACCACCACGGGCGATGATCTTCGATTCGGTCTACGACACGTATCGCGGCGTGGTGACCTACGTGCGGGTGATCGATGGCCACCTTTCGCCTCGCGAGAAGATCGCCATGATGTCGACGAAGGCCACTCACGAGCTGCTGGAGATCGGGGTGGTCTCGCCGGAGCCGGTGAAATCCAAGGGCCTCGGTGTGGGAGAGGTCGGGTACCTCATCACCGGTGTCAAGGATGTGCGGCAGTCCAAAGTGGGCGATACCGTGACCGGTGCCGCACACATGGCCACCGATGCCCTCGCCGGCTACAAGGACCCCAGGCCGATGGTCTTCTCCGGCCTCTATCCGATCGATGGGTCGGACTATCCGACGTTGCGCGATGCCCTCGACAAACTGAAACTCAATGATGCCGCCCTGGTGTATGAGCCGGAGACCTCAGTGGCGCTCGGCTTCGGCTTCCGGGTCGGCTTCCTCGGCATGCTCCACCTGGAGATCGTCCGCGAGCGGCTGGAGCGGGAGTCGAACCTGGACCTGATCTCCACCCTGCCCAACGTCGAGTACTTGGTGAAAATGGACGACGGCTCGGTCGTCGACGTCACCAACCCGAGCGAGTTCCCGGGCGGCAAAATCGCAGACGTCACCGAGCCCGTTGTACGGGCCACCATCTTGATTCCGAGTGAGTACATCGGAGCAATCATGGAGCTGTGCCAAACCCGCCGAGGCACGATGCGTGGGATGGACTACCTCTCACCCGAGCGCGTCGAGATGCGATACACCCTCCCGCTGGCCGAGATCGTATTCGACTTCTTCGATGTCCTGAAGTCGAAGACCCGAGGATATGCCTCGTTCGAGTACGAGCCTGACGGCGAGCAGGTGGCCGACCTGGTCAAAGTCGACATTCTGCTGCAGGGCGAGCAGGTGGACGCCTTCTCGGCCATCGTGCACAAGGACAAGGCCTACGCCTACGGGGTGATGATGGTCGGCAAGCTCAAGGACCTCATCAATCGCCAACAGTTCGAGATCCCGATCCAGGCCGCCATCGGATCTCGCATCATCGCCCGCGAGTCCATCCGCGCGATCCGCAAGGACGTGACGGCCAAGTGCTACGGCGGTGACATCAGCCGCAAGCGCAAACTGCTGGAGAAGCAGAAGGAGGGCAAGAAGCGAATGAAGATGGTGGGCACCGTCGAAGTGCCCCAGGAAGCCTTCATCGCAGCGCTCTCCCAAGACGGCGGGGCCGCCGAGAAGGCGAAGAAGTAGCACTCGTGGCGCAGCCGACACCGCAGGAGCACACCCCCTCACGCATTCGTTCCTTCACCCGTCGAGGCTCCCGTATGCCGGTCGGTCACCAGCGCGCGTACGACGCCATGGCAGATCAGTTCGTGGTGGCGATTCCCCGAGCCGCCAACGATGACGACACGACGGTTGATGCGGGATATCGCTTCACTCCCGCCACGGTCTTCGGCCGTGAGGCACCGCTGATCATCGAGATCGGTCCAGGCTCCGGTGACGCGCTGCGAGCGGGTGCGGCCGCTCGTCCTGACTGGGACTTCCTGGGTCTGGAGGTGTGGCGTCCGGGCATCGGCCAGACACTCGCTCGGATGCGAGGTCGGCCGCTGCCCAACCTGCGCCTCGCTGAGGTCGACGCTGCCATGGCGCTGCGGACTATGTTCGGGGCCGCCGACGCCTCAGAGGTCTGGACCTTCTTTCCCGATCCGTGGCCGAAGCGCAAGCACCACCCACGTCGGTTGATCAACGCCGAGCTCGCCGCCAGCGTCGCAGCGGTGCTTGCCCCGGGGGGCATGTGGCGGCTGGCTACCGATTGGGCGCCCTACGGCGCCGCCATGCGCTCCCTGCTCGACCGCGACGAGCGCTTCGCGTTGAGGTCCACGCGGCCAGCTCCACTACGACCGACCACCCGCTTCGAAGCCAAGGGGCTCGATGTAGGGCGGACCATCACCGATCTGAACTACCAACGCGCAGGCCGCTCCA
>JBATUU010000083.1:0-2236 GCA_049671385.1 Ornithinimicrobium sp.
TATGTGTGAGGCCGCTCGGGGCGGAATGTGCATCAAGGCGATGCGAGCTCGATGCTCGCTGGGGCGCTGAATGGCGGCCGGCGAGGGCCGCTGCTTCAGCTACAACACATTCGGAGGGTCACGTGGATCTCCTCGGTCGGCAGGCACATACGTGGAGTACACCACTCAGCTTTGACCGAAGTCAATTCGTCAAGAAGGCCGTTGGGCCGCTTAGGAACGAAGATTTCCGTAAACCAGACCATGATGACGAAGAATCTACGGATTTCCATGAGAGCACGGGGCCCCCGTCCAGCGATTCCAGGTCATACCGGTTCATCCCTTCGGAGTGCAGCGTCCACAGGCTGTTGTCGATCACGATCGTCCGTTCGGCCGCGGGGGACCAGCTGCGTTCGGAGTGGTTGGTAGGCAACCGCTTCCCCTCGATCAGCTCATCGCCTTCGATCGTGGCCGTCACCACACCGGCGAACTCATCAGTGGGGCCTGTGTGGGTGCAGGCCTCGTCGTCACTTTCGTCACATTCCCAGCCGTCGTTGCCATAGATCTCGGCAGGCAGGAAGAACTGCCCGGTCTGCGCCCAGGCGGTGAACGCACGGTGGTCCCACTCGACCGGCGAGTAGCCATCCGGCCAGGTCAGCTGGTCCACCCGCTGCGGGTCGCTGAGGTCATTGATGTCGAACAGGGACGCCTGCAACCCCTCCTCGAAACCCGTCTCGGGGTCGGCCTCTTGTCCGATGCCGAGCAAGTAATTCGCACTGATGGGGTGCAGGTATGCCGAGTAGCCGGGGATCTTCAACTCGCCCGTCACCGCTGGGGCGCTGGGGTCCGAGGTGTCGACAAGGTATAGCGGGTCGGTCTGCCGGAACGTGACGATCGCAGCGAGGTCCGGGCTGAGGTAGCGCACCGACTTGATCTCCTCGGTGATGCCTAGCCCATCGACGAAGCCGGTCATGGTGAGCCGGTGCCCGTCCTCGGCCAACACCACCAACGCAGACTCTGAATCCTCGCTGCTGCTCCACGCCGGAGCGCTCGTCGTGGCGACGCGAATGACCCCCTCGCGCTCGCTCAGGGCGAACTGGTTGACGAGCCTGCCCTTGACCCGCCCGGAGGCCACATAGTCGGTGCTCTCGGGATCGGAGATATCAAAGGAGTGCAAGGCCGTGCTGACCTGGCCATCAGGGCGGACAGTCTCAAACGGTGTGGCCCACTCACCCCACGGGCTGGTCGCCACGATCAGCCGGTCGCTCGAGGCATACACCGTCTCTCCGCTGGCGACCAGCGAGGTGGAGGAGGTGGGCCCGACCCCCTGGATGTCGGGCCCACCGGTCGAGGCGTCGAGGGTCACGACGCTCACAGTTGAGAGTCCGCTGAAATCGCCAGGGCGGTGGACATCGGCGCATCCGGTCAGCGGCTTGACCTCACCGCGCGACTCACCAGCCTCGATGATCTCCAGACGAGGCACCCAATCCTCGATGGTGGACTCTTCGATGATGGCGCGATTGGCCTGCTCGGCGTCGCGCTCGGCAAAGATCGACCCGTTGCTGGGAGTCTCGAACCGCAGACCGCTGGGCTCGGTCTGCAATACCAAGCGCACGCTGTCCCCGATCATCCGTGCGGACCGGTAGGAGCCCTCGATCCGGGTTGAACCCAGCACCTCCGGCGCGGACGGAGCGCCGATGTTGAGTCGAGTGATGGTGGTGCGCGAGCGATCGCCTCCATCCACCGAGGACAGGACCAGCAGAGTGTCGCCGTTCAACATCAACTCGGCGTCGTAGGCGTTCGGGGCGATCTCATCCAGTACGAGAGTCGAGACGACGTCGGCCGACTCGGCGTCCACGATCTGCAGTTGACCCTCGACCACCGCGACGATGATCGAGCCGTCGGTCTTGACGCGGTCCGCCTCATCAACACCCTTCTCCTGGTTGTTGGTGCCGGAGAAGTCGCTGCCCTCTCCTTGATTGGCCGGAAGAGACGCGTCGCTCTCACTGCTCAGGGCGCCGCTCGAGTCGTCGCCGCTGGCCGGGTCCGAGGCTGACCTCTCTCGTGACTGCGCATCCCCGTCTTCCAGTGTCATCCCGTCGAAGCGCGACCCGCTCAGGCCATACGGTCCGACCATGGTGAGCGCGCCTTCGACGTAGTAGTCGCGCAACTGCGCGCAGTCATTGAACGGGGCAATCGACACCGCCCCGGTGGTCGTGACGACCGGGTCAGTGTCGGCGCTACACCCAGCAGCTAGGAG
>JBATUU010000084.1:0-3152 GCA_049671385.1 Ornithinimicrobium sp.
AGCCTTGTGCGCGCTCTTGCCACCGGCCAACATCGCGCGGATCGGCGCGAGCGTGTCCGAGGTGAGCGAGCCCTCCCACGCCAGATCCCACAGGATGCCGAGCAAGGTTGCGTCGTCGAGGCGGGCCTCCGGGGGCAGCGAGTCCGAAAGGGTGCGGAAGAAGTATGCGCCGCCAGAACCCAGCACCTGTCGCACCAGATCTGCTGTGGCCCGCGGTGAGTTCTCGTCCGTGCCGGCGCCACTATCGATCGGTGCCGGGGTGTGCTCAGGGAGAGCCAAGGTGAGATGGGCGGTGTCCGCGAGATGCATGGATAACCAACCGTCGTCTCCGGCCAACGTGCCGTTGCCCTGCCAGAGCACCTCACCGGCACTCATCAATTCATCCAGCATGCCCGGGTTGTATCCGGGGACACGGCTGGGCAAGATCAGCGACTCCAGCGCACTCGCAGGCACGGGCGCTCCGGCAAGTTGCTCAACGACTCGGTGCACACCGTCGACCCCGCGCAGTCCACCGATCGATTGCCATTGCACCAGGAAACGGGCGTAGGTGTCTTGGGTGGCGGGTTCGACCTCTTGGCGCAGCGCTGCCAATGACCGCCGTCGCAGCATCCGCAACACGTCTGCGTCGCACAGGTCATCGACCTCACTGGCCTCACTCCCTGGGCGCAGTGCACCGCGGACAATCCGTCCCGAGTCGACCAGGGGTTGAACGGCGCTGGCCACGATGGCGCTCCCCAGACCCAGTCGGGCCGCAAGGTCGCTGAGCACGAAGGGAGTGTGTGTGCGAACGTAGCGAATGACCAGATCACCCAGCGGGTCAGCCACCGGCTCAGTGAAAACCGACGGGACCCCCATCGGCAGCGCCACCCCCAGGGCGTCTCGCAACCGGGCTGCGTCCTGAGCGTCGGCAAGCCTGTCCTCACCGGCGACTCGCACCGCAATGATCTGACGGCGATCCTGTAGCTCGGTGCGCCACACGTCAATCTGCTCGCGCATCTCGGGCTGCACCCGTGCCGTGATCTCGGCCACCGACAGCGGGCCGAGCGTGCGCAGCAGGTCGACCATGTCTGCCGCAGATCGGGCCGCACGATCCTCACTGAGCCGCTGGAGTTGCTGCTCGGTGGCGGCCACCACGTCGGGATCGAGCAGGTCGCGCAGTTGGGCACCCTCGCCGCGCCCCAACAGCTCAGCCAGCAAGGCTGGGTCCAGCGACAGGGCAGCTGCACGACGCTCGGCCAGGGGAGAGTCGCCCTCATACAAGAACTGGGCGATGTAGCCCATCAACAGCGAGCGGGCGAACGGCGAGGCGCTTGGAGTTCGGATCGAGGTCATCGCAACGCGTCGCGCAGCAATGTCCTGCATCAACGATTGCAGGGCATCGACGTTGTAGACGTCCTGCACACATTCGCGGACCGTCTCCAGCACCACGGGGAAGGTGGGATAGCGAGAGGCCACCTCCAGCAGTTGGGCTGATCGCTGGCGCTGTTGCCACAGCGGCTGTCGGCGGCCCGGCGAGCGCCGGGGGAGCAGCAGCGCCCGGGAGGCACACTCACGGAAGCGAGCCGCGAAGAGTGCCGACCCGCCGATCTCACGGGTGACCATGTCGTGGATCTCTTCGGGATCCAGGGTGAGCATTTCGACGAGATCGGCGTCAAAAGTGGATACCTTGGCGACTGCATCGCCGGCATCGCTGTCCTCGTCGTCCACTAGATCGGGCAATCGCAAAACGATGCCGTCATCGGCCGCCATGGCCTGGACGTCAGCTCCATAGCGTTCGCGCATCTTCGCCGCCACACACAGTGCCCACGGCGCGTGCACACCCGTGCCGTAGGGACTGTGCACGACAACACGCCAGTCGCCGATCTCGTCGCGGAACCTCTCGACCAGCAAGGTCTGGTCATCGGGAACGTAACCCGATTCTTCGCGCTGTTCGGTGAGGTAGTCGATGATATTGGTTGCCGCATACTCACTGAGGCCGCGCTCAGCGAGGGACTCTGCGGCGGCTGCCGGCGTCATGCCGGAGATGTCGCGAACAAACCCGCCGACCGCTTTCCCCAGCTCGGCGGGGCGGCCCATGGCATCGCCCTTCCAAAACGGAAGGCGGCCGATCTGCCCCACAGCGGGCGTGACCAACACTTGGTCGCGGGTGATGTCTTCGATCCGCCACGAGCTGGTCCCCAAGGTGAACACGTCACCCACGCGAGACTCGTACACCATCTCCTCGTCGAGTTCGCCGACCCGTCGGCCGGGTCCATCACCGGTGGCGAGCATCACCGCATACAGGCCGCGGTCCGGGATCGTGCCGCCCGAGGTCACAGCGAGGAGCTGCGCGCCGGGGCGCGCGGTCAGGGTCCCTGCCACGCGGTCCCAGACGACGCGCGGGCGCAGGTCTGCAAAGTCTTCACCGGGGTAGCGTCCGGCGAGCATGTCCAACGTGGCTTCGAAGAGTGGACGCGGAAGGGTGGTGTAGGAGGCGCTACGCCGGATGAGCGCAAACATGTCATCTACCGACCACTCCTGCACGGCCACCATGGCGACGATCTGTTGTGCGAGCACGTCGAGCGGATTGCGCAAGACGCGCAGTGCCTCGATCTGACCGGCACGCATCCGGTCGACCACCACCGCCGTCTGCACCAGATCACCACGGTGTTTGGGGAAGAACTCACCTCGCGACACCGCGCCGACTTGGTGACCGGCGCGGCCGACCCGCTGCAAGCCGCTGGCCACGCTGGGTGGTGACTCAATCTGCACGACCAGATCCACGGCGCCCATGTCGATACCGAGCTCCAGTGAGCTGGTGGCCACGACCGCAGGCAACTGCCCAGACTTCAGAGCGTTCTCGATATCTGCGCGGTGTTCCTTGCTGACCGACCCATGGTGAGCACGTGCAAGCACCGGGGCGGCTCCGGTGGCGCTACCGGACTGGGCCATCACCTGAGCCGGAGGTGAGGACGTCTCCTCCAGATCGACACCGCTACGCGCCGACCACTCCTCGTTCAGACGGGAGGTCAAACGTTCGGCAAGCCGGCGGGAGTTCGCAAAGACGAGGGTCGCGTGCTGATCGGCCACGAGGTCGACCACGCGTCGTTCGACATGCGGCCAGATCGAGGCGCGTTCTGTTGGGTCCGGTGGAGGACTCCATACGTCTAGTT
>JBATUU010000085.1:0-6577 GCA_049671385.1 Ornithinimicrobium sp.
ATCGAACATACGCCGACGCTCGCCCTGCCACTGGACCTGAGCAGAGCCTCCCGGCCGCAGGCGTTCGAAGAGATCATCAGAACCCGTCAGCCACCCCTGCCGAAGATCGAGCCAGCCGCCATCCCCGAGTTGCGTGCGTTGAACGCTCGGCCCGAGAGGACGCAATCCCACGTCGGTCACTTGGTCCAGGAGGCTGCCCTGCCAACTATCGTTCATCTGTCCACTCTAGAACACATGTTCGATAAACGCTAGAGGTGTAGCGCGCCCTCCATGCGATCGGGCAGCGATGGCCGACAATGGGTGGATGCCGCTGTATCGGGACGCCGCGATTGTGCTGCGCACCCATAAGCTGGGCGAGGCAGACCGGATCGTCACGCTCCTCACGCGCGGCCGTGGCAAGGTACGAGCCGTCGCCAAGGGCGTGCGACGCACCAGGTCGAAGTTCGGCGCGAGAGTGGAGCCGGGCATGGTCGTCGATGTCCAGTGTTACGAGGGTCGCAACCTCGACACCATCACGCAGGCCGAGTCGTTGGCGTCCTACGGCGACACCATTTCGCGCGACTACGAAGCGTGGACCGCCGCCAACGCCATGCTGGAGTTGTGCGATCAACTCCTCAACGAACATGAGGTCGCCGCTCGCCAGTTCGTGCTTCTGGCGGGTGCGTTGGCGGCTCTGGCGGAGGCGGACCACCCGCCGCGGATGGTGCTGGACAGTTTCTTGTTGCGAACGATGGCTATTGCCGGTTGGGCTGCGACGTTCTCCGACTGTGCGCGATGCGGTGCCCCGGGGCCGCATCGCGGTTTCAATGTGCAGACCGGCGGCGCGGTCTGTCCGGTATGCCGTCCGCCCGGATCACTCGCGCCAGCTCCGGAGACCTTCGTGCTCCTGAGCGCGCTGCAAACCGGCGACTGGGCGCACGCGGATGCCAGTCATCAACAGCATCGCAGCGAAGCAAGTGGGTTGGTCGCGGCATACCTGCAGTGGCACACCGAGCGCGGCGTGCGCGCTCTGCGCTACGTCCAGGCGGTCCCCCAAGCGGCCCGCCCTACGCTGCAGTGATGCGGTCATCCTTCCCGGTGCTCTGGCATGATCGCGCCCATGGCCGCAGGGACGAAAGATCAGCGCTCAGGAAGTGAGCGTCGCAGAGGCAAGCCCGCCACCACTGCGCCCCGTGCGCGCGAGCCCGTCCAGCCCTTCAGGCACCCCAGCGGTGAGATCGCGCCTAGGCTCACCGCCGAGGTGGTGCCTCGGCATATCGCGATCGTGATGGACGGCAACGGCCGCTGGGCGAACGGGCAGGGATTGACGCGGGTGGAGGGGCACAAAGCGGGGGAGTCCTCGCTGCTCGACGTGATTGCCGGCGCGATCGAGGTCGGCGTGCACTACGTCAGTGCCTACGCCTTCTCCACCGAGAACTGGAAGCGATCGCCCGAGGAGGTGCGCTTCCTCATGGGCTTCAACCGCGATGTCATCCGGCGCCGCCGTGACGAGATGGACTCCTGGGGGGTGCGGGTGGTGTGGTCGGGACGAAGGCCGCGCTTGTGGCGTTCGGTGATCACCGAACTAGAAGACGCGCAGATGCGGACCAGGGACAACTCAGTCATTACCCTCAACTTCTGTGTCAACTATGGGGGTCGGGCCGAGATCTCCGATGCCGTTCGCTCGATCAGCGCCGAGGTGGCCGCCGGTCGTCTCAACCCTGCGCGCATTGACGACCGCACCATCTCCCGCCATCTCTATCATCCCGACATCCCCGACGTGGACCTGTTTGTACGGTCATCGGGGGAGCAGCGGACCTCGAACTTCATGCTGTGGCAGAGCGCCTACGCCGAGATGGTGTTCCTCGACACGCTGTGGCCAGACTTTGATCGACGCGACCTCTGGCGAGCGATCCAGATGTATGCCGACCGTGATCGCCGATACGGCGGGGCTCGTGATCACGCGTCGTCAACGTCTCCGTAGGAGGCTGCGCACCGGACCCGCCTGGCTCGGTCGGTCGGTCGGCTAAGCCTGAGCCAACGACGCGAGATAAGTCTCGAGTTTGTCGATGGCCATGGTCCACCCCGTCGCGCCACCTGAGTCCGCGGGCACTCCAACGTGCGTCATCCGCATCAGGGTGCCCTGATCATCGTTCGACAGGTCAACCAGCACCTGAGTGCTCGCCGGGTGTCCCGGCGGGAGCGATGAGGCGGGGAGGGGCTCGCCTTGCTCGTTGCACATGGCTTCGGTGTAGGCCAGGTGGGTGGGAGCCTGCACCTCGAGGTGCTCGCCACCGGTGTACATCTGCATCGGGCCGTTCGGCGTCTGCATCGACATACAGATCCGGCGCTCGCCGCCCACCCTCACGTCCATCGCCTGCACCTCGATGTGTGCTCCCTGCGGCCCGTACCAGGCGGCGAAGTGGGACGGGTCAGTCCACATCTGCCAGACGGTCTCGGCCGGGGCGGGCATGATCCGTTCGATGACGATGGAGTCGCCGGGGTGTGTCGGTGTGCTCATGACGTGCCGTCCTTGCCGGTGGGGAGGTGGATGAGATAGTCCTGCATGCGATCGAACCGGGCGTCCCAGATCGGTCGGTATTGATCGATCCAGGCCGAGGCCTCTTGTAGCGGTCCTGCGCGTAGAGCGCAGGGACGGAACTGGGCTTCCTGGGACTGAGTGAGTAGTCCGGCCCGTTCGAGCACCTTGATATGACGCGAGATGGCTGGCAGCGACATGGTGAAGGGGCGTGCGAGTTCATTGACGGTGACCGGGCCGAGGGACAAACGATCGAGCATGGCGCGACGCGTAGCGTTGCTCAACGCAGCGAATGCCAGGTCCAGATGCTCTGGAGCATCGACGCTCACGATCGCGGCCCGTACTGAACGATTGTGTTAATTAACATACTGCAAAAATACGAGCAGAGAGCAGTGCTGTCAAGGGATGGAAGTCTCAGGGCACTCGACGGGTGAAGTCAGGTCTCTAGGTCGCCAGGGGTCACTTCAAGCGTGAACGCAACGCCGTTGTTGCGCCCACAGTGCTCAGTGATAGCACAGGTGCTCGGATCGGATCACCATGTGAGCCGGCGCCTCGCTAGCGCGGCACGATCTGGGTGACCGCAATTCCCAACACCAATAACAGGAGAGCCAATCGCAACAGCCGTTCCGGAGTTGGCAGATGGGGCCAGGTGAGATATAGCAACCAGGTCAAGAAGAGCAGCGGCAGGACCAACAGAATCGCACCGATCAGACCACCGATGAAGACGCCGCTCAACAGCACCACCACCATGATGACGAACGGCAGCAGCGCCGGCATCCGGGAGAGTTGTGCAACTGCGGGCGTGCTCGCTTGCTCGATCTTCGTCCGTATGCCGTTGCGCCCCTCGGCGGGGTGCGGCTGCGAGTCGGCAGGGTCCGGGCGAGATGACATCGGAGCAGCCTAACTGCCCCAGACGTTCCGCGGAGGTACAGCGTGCGGTACGCATCACCTCACCATCCGCAGTCACCACGACGCAGCGCCTTTAGGATTGTGTTCATGCCAGCCCCCTCGACGGTCGAAAAAGTCGTCAGCCTCTGCAAGCGCAGGGGCTTTGTCTTTCCCTGCGGAGAGATCTACGGCGGAACCCGCTCGGCATGGGACTACGGCCCCCTGGGCGTGGCGCTCAAGGACAACATCAAGCGCCAGTGGTGGCGGGCCATGGTGCAGACCCGGGATGACGTCGTCGGACTGGACTCCTCGGTGATCCTGCCCAAGCAGACGTGGGTCGCCTCGGGGCACGTGGGGGAGTTCACCGACCCGTTGACCGAGTGTCTCAGCTGTCACAAGCGGTTCCGGCTTGATCACATGCAAGAGGCGCTCGCCGCCAAGGCGGCCAAGAAGGGCAAGGAAATCGATCCCGACGACATCGCGATCGAGGACTTGAACTGTCCGAACTGCGGCACCAAAGGTCAATGGACGCAGCCGCGCGAGTTCAACATGATGCTGAAGACCTATCTGGGTGTGTTGCAGGACGAGTCCGGCTTGCACTACCTGCGCCCAGAGACGGCACAGGGCATCTTTGTGAACTTTGCCAATGTGATGACCGCGGTACGGGCCAAGCCACCTTTCGGCATAGCCCAGGTGGGCAAGAGCTTCCGGAATGAGATCACCCCGGGCAACTTCATCTTTCGCACCCGCGAGTTCGAGCAGATGGAGATGGAGTTTTTTGTCCAGCACGATACTGCGCCGCAGTGGCATCAATACTGGATCGAGGAGCGCACAGCCTGGTATGTCGGTTTGGGCGTGAACGCCGAGAACCTGCGGCACTACGAACATCCAGCGGAAAAGTTGTCGCACTACTCCGACCGAACAGTGGATATCGAGTACCGCTTCAACTTCGCGGGCGCGGAGTGGGGGGAGCTTGAGGGGATCGCCAACCGCACCGACTTCGACCTCAAGACCCACTCGGAGCACTCCGGCACGGACTTGTCCTACTTTGATCAGGCGTCGGGGGAGCGCTACACCCCGTATGTCATCGAGCCAGCCGCTGGACTCTCCCGGTCGTTGATGACCTTCCTCGTCGATGCATACACCGAGGACGAAGCACCCAATGCCAAGGGTGGAGTGGACAAGCGCACGGTGCTGCGGCTGGATCCCCGGTTGGCGCCGATCAAGGTGGCCGTCCTTCCGTTGAGTCGCAACGCTGATCTGTCCCCGGCGGCAAAGGAACTGGCGGCACGACTACGTCAGCATTGGATGGTCGACTTCGATGACGCCGGGGCCATCGGCCGCAGATATCGCCGTCAGGACGAAATCGGCACCCCGTTCTGTGTCACGGTCGACTTCGACACCCTGACAGACCAGGCGGTGACGATCCGAGAGCGCGACTCGATGGCCCAACAGCGGATCGGACTCAGCGAGGTCGAGGGCTACTTGGCGCACAAGCTCATCGGGTGCTGATGCGGTATGAAGATTCGCCCGTTTGATCGCGCGGAAACCGCCGAAGTGGTCGCCTTGTGGCATGAGGTGGGGATCACCCGCCCGTGGAACGATCCGCATAGAGATATCGAGCGCAAACTCACCGTGCAGCCCGAGTTGTTTTTGGTGGGCATTGATGACGATGAGGTGGTCGCCACTGCAATGAGTGGCTTCGACGGACATCGCGGCTGGCTCTACTACTTCGCGGTGGCGCCACACCAGCAGGGTCGTGGCCTCGGGCGGGCGTTGCTCAGTGAAGTGGAGCGCCTTCTCATCAACCTCGGGTGCCCCAAACTCAACGTGCAGATTCGGAACGGCAACCAGGACCTACAGGATCGCTACGAGCGCTGGGGGTACAGCCAAGACGGAGCCACTGGTATGGGTAGGCGCCTCATCCCCGACTAAATGAGCGGTAAAACATGCTGAAAACAGGATGAACGCCCAGTCCACTGCGGGTGTCTTGGCGCGAAGCCTTCGCCCAGCGCCGCAGTCCATTGATCTGTCTTCACCCAATCGTGACCAAATTCTCGCATCACGACGGCTTCAGGATCGTCTTGGGAGGTACCGACCTTCCCTCCCGATCAAGGACGACGTGATGAAGACCACGCAACTGCCGCTCACCCGACGGACCGTGCTCGTTGGTGGTCTCGGCGCCAGCCTAGCCACGGCGCTTTCTGTCTCGCCCGCCTCAGCCGCGACGACATACCGGCGGGGTAGTAGGGGCTCGGGCGTGCGCAGGCTGCAGCGTGATCTGAGTGCCCGAGGGTATTGGTGCGGGCGCGCGGATGGCGTGTTCGGTCACTTGACCCAACAGGCGGTCTGGGCATTGCAGAAGCGCCACGGCCTGGTGCGCGACGCCATCGTGGGTCCGAACACGCGCTCCGCGCTCGCGCGGGACACCAGGCTCAGGCCGGTCGGTGGGTCTGGAAGCAGATTCGAGGTGCACTTGAGCAGGCAGTTGCTGCTGGAGGTGCGCAGCGGTCGAACCCACCGGGTGTTCAATACCTCTACCGGCAATGGTGAGCCGTATGACTGGTACGGCAGGACCTATCGCGCCAACACCTACAAGGGTTCATTCGCAGTGCATGCCACGCACAGCAGCGGGTGGCAGACGGGTCAATTGGGGAAGATGTATCGGCCCTCGTACTTCGACCGAGGCCGTGCGATCCACGGATCGCTGTTCATCCCGCCGTACCCGGACTCGCACGGGTGCTGCCGTGTCTCTACGGCCGCCGCGGACCTGTTGTGGGCCACCGGCAGCATGTCCCGCGGCAACCGGGTGCTGGTCGTGGCGTAACGACGCGCGTTTCGCCACAGACAGCGCCCGTTGAGACACTGAACGGCGTGAACCCCACCGTGACCGACGTGGCGCCCCCGGTCGGCAGGCCCCTGCAGATTGGCCGGCACACCTTCGGCTCCCCCGTTGTCCTGGCACCTATGGCAGGCATCACCAACCGGGCTTTTCGCCGGCTGTGTCGCCACTACGGAGCCCAAGGCTCGAGCGCGGGTGGGGCCAGCGGTGCCAGTTCGCTCTATGTCAGCGAAATGATCACCTCGCGGGCCCTGGTGGAGCGAACCCCGATCTCGATGCGCCTCATCGAACACGACGAGGACGAGTCGCCTCGCTCGATCCAGTTGTAT
>JBATUU010000086.1:0-9321 GCA_049671385.1 Ornithinimicrobium sp.
GCTCGGGATAGGGGCCAGACCAAGGCGACAGCCTTGCCGACGAAACGGTCAGTGGGCACGGATCCGGTAGCGCCAGTCCCGTCGTCGTGTACCCGAGAATCACCAGAGATCGAGCGATGATCGCCCATCACCCACACACTGCCCTCCGGCACGGTGATCTCAAAGGGCTCGGCGCTGGGCTCAACCCCCGGATACAAGTACTCCTCATCCAACGGCGCACCGTTGACACTGACCTGTCCGCTCGCCGTGCAGCACTCGACGGTGTCCCCTCCTATGCCAATCACCCTTTTGATCAGGTGGTTTCCCTCCCGAGTAGGTGCCAAACCCACGAACTCAAGTGTTTCAGCGACGACGTTGCGCACTGGTCCGCGATCCACCTCGATGGGTGCGGGGAGCCAGTTGTCGGGATCTTCGAAAACGACGATGTCGCCCCGTTCGACACCGAGCGGACCAGCCTGCACCTTGCTGACGATCACGCGGTCGCCGAAAACGAGCGTGTCTTCCATCGAGCCGGATGGAATCCAGAACGCCTGCATCAGGAAAGTCTTGATAACAAACGAGATCACCAGAGCGATCGCGGTGACTGACAAGATCTCCTTGACGACGAGCCACATCCGTCGCCCCGGACTGGCCGCGCGATCTGTCACAACATCACCAGGCGCTTCGGCCGCACCTTTTGAGCGCGCCGCACCATCGGGCGCAGCATCTTCCGATGGTGCCCGATGCGACTCGTTGCTCACCGTCCGGCCGACCGTGCCCTGGGGTTGCGCGCTCTAGCGCTTTTCGCGGATGCGCGCGGCCTTACCGCGCAGGTCGCGAAGGTAGTAGAGCTTGGCGCGTCGGACATCGCCGCGGCTCACCAGTTCGACCTTCTCGATGTTGGGCGAATGCACCGGGAAGGTGCGCTCGACACCGACACCGAAACTCACCTTGCGCACGGTGTAGGTCTCGCCGATTCCGCCCCCGTGACGCCTGATGACGATGCCCTGAAAGATCTGAACACGAGAGCGGTTGCCCTCGATGACCTTGACGTGCACCTTGATGGTGTCGCCACCCCGGAAGTCCGGGATATCGGTACGCAGGTTGGCTGCGTCGACGTAGTCGAGCTTGTGCATAGTGTTGTCGCTTCCTCGTCGGTGCCACAGGTCACCCACGGCGCTCTGTCCATCGGCATCGCTGCCGGTGGCGGTGTGTGTTTGGGCGGCTTCCAGTCGACGGTCATGCGCTCCCCCTGTGGCAGGGGCACAACTCAACACCTTGGGCAGGCGCCGGATCCGGGAACCGTCACCGATTCTCGCACACTGATCCCTACGGACCCAATGAGTCGACGTCGGCTGTCACCTGCGAGGTTTGAACAACTCCACCGTCGGGACTCCCGCATATTCGCCCCGGCCGGTGATCCGATAGCCAGCCCGTTTGTACATCCGCAGGTTTGCTACGGAGCGTCCGCCGGTGAAGAGCACATACCCGCGGACATCGGCAGGGGCAGCGGCCTCGGCATAGGTCAACAGCGCTGACCCCAAGCCGCGGCCTTGTAGGTCTGGGCTGACCATCAGTCGGCCAATGTCCCAGTTGTCTCCGGATCGCCGAGCGCGCACCCCGCCAATCAACCGGCCGGCGACGCGCACCGTCCAGGTGTGCCACTGCGTCAACCAGAGCGCGACGTCATCGACGGTTTCGGCCAGGGCAGGGATCTCGAAACTGTCGTGCTCTCGTCCCTCCGGCAGCCAACACGCTCTGGACAACACCATGATCTCTGCCGCATCACGGGGCTCCGCGGTGGCGAGGATCAGGTCTTCGGTGCCCTCGATGCCGTCGGCGAAAGTCACAGCCGCACTCGCGCTCAGGAGGTCGGGGCGGCGCTCGGCCGTTCGCCGTATTCGCTGCTCATGGCGCCATGCTTCGATGGCGCCGTGGTCACCTGAGGACAGCACTGTGGGCACATCACGGCCGCGCCACGACTTCGGTTTGGTGTAAACCGGGTACTCCAGTAACCCGCCGCTGTGCGACTCCTCTATGAGTGACTCAGTATTACCAATCACCCCGGGGACCAAGCGTGCGACGGCTTCGATGATCGCCAAGGTTGCTACTTCTCCCCCGTTGAGGACGTAGTCCCCGAGGGACACCACGGTCACCGGCATCTGCTCCCGGGCTTCATCGATGACCCGTTCATCGATGCCCTCATAGCGTCCGCAGGCGAAGGCAAGCCAGGGTTCCTGCGCCAGGTCGGCCGCCAACTGCTGGGTGAACCTCTCGCCGGCGGGAGCGGGCACGACCAGGTGCGGCACCGCGCGATCGGTGCGCGTGTCCGGGCCGCTTGTCGTGGTCATCGTGGCCAGAGAGTCCAGCGCTTCACCCCATGGCTCAGGTCGCATCACCATGCCGGCACCCCCACCGGCCGGAGGCCCATCCACGGTGCGATGACGATCGCTGGTCCAGGCGCGCAGGTCGTGAACGTGAAGGTCCAGCAGCCCTTCTCGCTGAGCTTTACCGATCAGCGAGAGCCCGAGCGGCTGAAAGTAGTCGGGGAAGATCGTGACGACGTCGAGGCGCATGTCAGCCCTCCAGGTCCAGCAGTCCCGCCGGCGGGTCGATCACAACGCGACGCTGCTCACTGTCGACCTCGGGCACGAGCGCGTGAACAAATGGCACCTGGACCGTTGGACCATCAGGTCGCGAGATCTCGAGCAGGTCCTGAGCAGGCCGCGTATGCAGGCCCGTCACCGTCCCGACGACGTCGCCGGAACGGGTGAGCACCTGCATACCGATCAGGTCGCCCTCGTAGTAGCCACCCTCTGGCGTCTCACCCATCGGGGCAATAGCCACATCGGCGTACAGCGTGGTGTTGCGCAGGAGCTCGGCACCATCACGGTCGTGGACTCCGACGAATCCGATGAGGTATCGCCCCTGATGCACGCGCACCGTCTCGATTTCCAGCGGCTCATCATCCACGCCCTGGGCACGCAGTAGCGCACCGACCCGCAGACGTTCTTGCGGTTCATCGGTGTGCACCTGCACGGTGACTTCACCGCGCAGACCGTGCGGCTTGCCCACCCGAGCGACGCGCAAGCCCGACTGACTCACGCCGACTGGGTCATCTGAACTCAGCGAACGCGATCGGTGTCGACGATATCGACCCGGACCTTGCGGCCGTCGCCCAACGCGGTCATCACCGTACGCAGAGCACTCGCGGTGCGGCCTCGGCGACCGATCACACGCCCGAGGTCATCGGGATGCACGCGCACCTCGAGGACGTCACCGCCGCGACCGCTCTTTTGCCGCACGACGACGTCGCCGTCGTGGTCGACGATGCCCTTGACCAAATGCTCAAGTGCCTCTTCGAGCATGCTCAGGCCTTCGCCGGCTGGGCCTCGTCGTCGGCAGCCTCGACAGCGCCGTCGGCCGCGACAGCCTCGTCCTTCGCAGAACTCTTCTTCGTCTTGCGCGTGGTGGCTGATGAGCTGGCCTCGGCGCCATCTGAGGCGGCTAATGCGGCCTCATACAGAGCCTTCTTGTCACGCGGTGGCTCCGGCTGGCGAAGTGACCCTTCCGGGTCTCCCTCGCCGGTGAACTTGGCCCAGTCGCCAGTCACCTTCAACAGCGCCTGGACTTGCTCAGTCGGCTGCGCTCCGACGGACAGCCAGTGCTGGGCACGCTCGGAGTCGATCTCGATCACCGAGGGCTCTTCGGTCGGGTGGTACTTACCGATCTCTTCGATGGCACGACCGTCGCGCTTGGCGCGGGCATCCATCACAACGACACGGTAGAACGGCGCACGAATCTTGCCCATGCGCTTCAAGCGAATCTTGACAGCCACGAAAGGGTGTCTCCTCATTCTGGTCTTGGGATGAGCGTCGTTACGCCGCCTGGGGATTGCACGCACGGGTGACAACACTGCGAATGGACTTCTCAAGCCACGGTGAGAGGGCCGCGCCCGATGAGTACGTCGGTATTGTGCCAGACGCGAGTGCAGCCACCGAAATGCACGCCCCCAGCCTGTCGGCCGCGCCGTAGCATATCCGGCATGACGCGTCCTTCTCGGCATACTCGCCGCACTCTCATGGCCGCACTCGCTGTCCTGATGGTGCTCTTGAGCGCCTGCGGCGACGAGGGGCCAACGGTTGAAGAGGTCGAGGCGACATCGGAGCAGGAATCTGAGGAGACGGCGGGTGAAACCACCGAATCGCAGGAGGCCAGCGAGGCAGAGGAGACCAGCGGGGCGCAAGCAGCACCTTCGTCCGCGGGCCCGGAGCCTGCAGACAGTGAGCTCATCACCAACGTCGCACTATGCGGCGACGACACCTACGACGCGTCCAATGACACGTGCCCGGAGATGGACGGTGGATTTACCACTTCCGCCTTGCACTGCACCGCTGATGCGCAGATCGAGGAAGCGGGGCCGTTGGCGGTGCGCTTCTATCGGAACGGGTCGCTAGCCTTCGTCGCAGACACCACCGTCCCCGAGGCTGCTGTAGGCACCACAGTCCCCCTCTTTGCTGACATCAACACCGCAGAGCTGACCCTGCCCGGAGGGGATTGGACATGCGAGATGCAACTCGGCGAACAGACCCGAGAGACTGCGCAGACAACGGTTGACGGCCCGACGGAGAGAGTGTCGCAGGGACGAGCGTGTGACAACGACGAGACAGTCAGCGCTCAAGGGGTCACCCATTGCGATACTGACGTCGCGAAAGTGGCCGCAGATGCCGCCGAGGTCGGTTGCAGCGCAGTGCTGACCGACACCCTGGATACCGAACTTGAGATCAAGGCTCAATGGGACACGCAGGAATCCGGATCGGGCGAGCGCGTGCTTGGGACTCTGCAGCCGACGAGCGGGATCTTGGTAGGCCACGGCTTCATGACCTCGCAGGCGCTGACTGGCACGCCGAACTTTTCACCCGGGGACTACACGTGCATTTTCAGTATCGACGGAGAAGAAGTCGGCGTCCACGAGTTTGAGAGCGAGTAACCCCCCAGACCGCCCCCGAGGTCGAAGTGCGGGCTCTGGGGCGCACTTCGACGTGAAAGCGGACATCGTGGCTGCGTCACGCTGCTCCGTCTGCTGAGTCAGCGGGTGCGTAGGTCGTGCCGCGCAGAATGACGCACCTCGGATCGGCGACAGTGCGCACATCGCGACGGGGATCATCGCGTAACACGACAAGATCGGCAGGCCCACCCTCGACAATGCCTGGGAACCCTAACCAGGCGCGGGCCGACCACGTCGCCGCGCCCAGCGCCTCCACGGCGCTGAATCCGGCCTGGGTGAGCGCTTCGATCTCGCGAGCAGCCAGCCCGTGCGGCAGCTGCCCTCCGGCATCTGTCCCGACATACACAGGTATGCCGGCCTCCCTCGCCTGCGCGATGGTCTGGAAGCGGCGGGCGTGGAGGTCACGCATGTGGGCCGCATAGGCGGGGAATTTGGACTCGCCGGCGTCTGCGAACGCCGGGAAGTTCGCAATGTTCACCAGCGTCGGCACAATGGCGATCTGCTGGGCAGCGAAGAGATCAATCGTGTCCTCTGTCAGGCCGGTAGCGTGCTCGATGCAGTCGGTGCCGGCAGTCGCGAAATCGTGAAGGACCTGCTCGCCGAAGCAGTGCGCCGTCACGCGGGCCCCTTCCGAATGCGCCGCCTCGACTGCTTCGAGCAGGTCTTCAACCGGCCAGCAGGGACTCAGGTCGCCCGTCTCCCGGTCGATCCAGTCGCCTACGAGCTTGACCCACCCATCGCCGGATCGAGCCTCTCGGCGGACATAGTCGACCAAGCGCTCGGGCTCGATCTCGTGGGCATAGTTGCGCAGATACCGCTTCGTACGGGCGATGTGCCGACCCGCGCGAATGAGACGCGGTAGGTCAGCTCGGTGCTGGATCCAGCGGGTATCGGCCGGACTACCCGCGTCCCTCATCAGGAGGACACCCGCATCGCGCTCGCTCAGGGCGTGCTGCAACGCCTGCTCATCACTGACCGCCCCATGTGACTCCAAACCGACGTGGCAGTGTGCGTCCACCAAGCCGGGGAGCACCCACCCGTCGATGGTCTGCATGTCCCATGAGCGCCGGACCGGCGACTCGAAAGTCACCCGACCATCAATCACCCACAACTCGGGTAGGACATCGTCGGGGCCCCTCAGGACTGGGCCGGTGAGATGCAGCGCGGTCATGGACCCAGATGCTAGCCGCTGGGGCGTGGTGCCACGGTGGATAAACTACGAGGATGCGCTATGACGCAGTGGTTATCGGGGCCGGTCACAACGGCCTGACCAGCGCCGCCTATCTGGCACGGGCCGGCCGCTCGGTGTTGGTACTTGAGCGAGCCGAAGTGGTCGGCGGAGCCGCCCGCTCTGCGCGAGTCTTCGATGCCTACGATGCACGCCTGTCGGCGTATTCCTACCTGGTGTCACTGATGCCACAACAGATCATCGACGAGCTCGGGTTGGACCTGAAACTGCATCGGCGTCGCATCTCTTCGTATACGCCGGCCGGCGACTGCGGCATCTTGATCGACAACGGTGACGCCCACCGTACGTCGAGCGATCTGGGAGCCGATGCCCAGGCGTGGGCCGATTTCTACGAATTGACCGGAGACGTGGCCGCGAGCCTCTTTCCGACGATGCTGCAGCCGCTGCGTTCGGCGCGTGAGGTGGCGACGTTGGTGCAGCACAGGGCGTGGACTGAGTTGTTCGAGCGGCCCATCGGCGAAGCGTTGGAGCGGCGTTTTACTCGGGACCTGGTGCGCGGCATCGCCCTGACCGATGGTCTCATTGGGACGTTCGCCAACGCACACGCTCCGTCGAGGCTGGCCAATCGATGTTTGCTTTATCACGTGATCGGGCGCGGAACCGGTGACTGGGATGTGCCCGTTGGCGGTATGGGGCAGGTGACCCAGGCGCTACGTGACGCCGCGCTGGAGGCAGGCGCGTTGATCCGCTGCTCCAGTGAGGTGGAGTCACTGGAGACTGATGGCGACCTGGCGCGCGTGCGCACTCTCGACGGCGCCGTGATCGAGTGCGACAGCGTCTTCTTCGGTGCGGCGCCGCACGTGTTGGATCACCTGCGACGGCGCCCATCGGATCGACCCGCACCAGAAGGTGCCCAACTCAAGATCAATCTGCTGCTCTCGCGGCTGCCACGCCTCCGAGACAACTCGGTTTCGCCGGAGGACGCTTTCGCCGGCACTTTCCACATCAATGAGGGTTACCAGCAACTCGAGGTGGCGTATGCGCAGGCATCTCGGGGGCTCCTTCCCCGACTTCCACCGTGTGAGGTGTATTGCCACTCGCTCTCCGACCCGAGCATCCTGAGCCCGCAACTGGCCGCATCCGGGGCGCACACTATGACGTTGTTCGGCTTGCACATGCCCGCGCGACTGTTCCGCGAGGACCCACACAGCAGCAGGGCCCGAGCTCTCGCCGCCACTCTGGCCTCGTTCAACCAGGTATTGGCTGAGCCGATCGAGGACTGCCTGCTCGACCCTGAGACGATCGACGTCCGCACGCCCCTGGATATCGAGGCATCCGTGGGCATGCCAGGTGGTCACATCTTCCATGGCGACTTGCAGTGGCCCTTCGCTGAGTCGGCCGGCGATGTGGGCACCTGGGGCGTCGAGACTGCCGACGCGAACGTCTATCTCTGTGGCTCAGGTGCTCGCAGGGGCGGCGGTGTGAGCGGCATACCGGGGCGCAACGCGGTCGCTGCCTATCTCGGCGAGGAAGCGCTCAGCCACTGAGCGGCTACTTCCCGCCCTGGTTCAGGAACTTCTCGAAGCCCTTCGGCAACTCAAGGCTCGACAAGTCCTGCTCGCCGGTGTCGCCTCCCATTGCTCCGCCACCGAAGGCGCTGCCCATCGCGTTGCCACGTGCGGATTCAGCCTTGGCTGCTGCTGCCTTCTCCTCGGCGGCACGCTTGGCCGGGTTGCCACTCTTGGACTTCTTGCGCTGCTGTTGCTTGCCTTTGCCCTTGCCGTGCGCCCCAGGCATTGGCGGCATACCGGGCATACCTGGCACATTGCCGCCCTTGCGCATCTGACGCATCATCTTTTGCGCTTGTCCGAAGCGTTCGATCAGTTGGTTGACCTCGGAGACGCTGACCCCGGACCCCTTGGCGATCCGGGCGCGGCGCGATCCGTTCAGAATCTTGGGGTGATCACGTTCGGCGGGCGTCATGGAGCGCACCATCGCCTCGACGCGATCGAACTCACGCTCATCCAAAGAGTCCAGTTGTTGTCTCATCTGGGCCATGCCGGGCATCATCCCGATCATCTGCTTCAGCGAGCCCATTTTTTTGATGGCCGACATCTGCTCCAGGAAGTCGCCGAACGTGAAGTCCTCCTCGGCCATGAACTTGCGGGTCATCTCCCGCGACTGAGCAGCGTCGAAGGCCTTCTCGGCCTGCTCGATCAAGGTCAGGACATCACCCATGTCGAGGATCCGGCTGGCCATGCGATCAGGGTGAAAGAGCTCGAACTCCTTGGTGTTCTCACCCGTAGAAGCGAACAGAATGGGCTTGCCGGTCACCGTCGCCACCGACAGCGCAGCGCCACCTCGAGCGTCGCCGTCGAGCTTGGTCAGCACCGACCCGGTGATTCCAACCCCGTCGGCAAAGGCCTTTGCCGTGTCCACGGCAGCCTGACCGATCATCGAGTCGATCACGAACAACACCTCGTCGGCCTGTGTCTCCAGACGAATATCCGAGGCCTGACGCATCAGGTCCACATCGACGGCCAGCCGGCCCGCAGTGTCGATGATGACCACGTCGTAGTCCTGGTCCTTCGCCCGAGCGACGCCGTCGACGGCGACATCCACCGGGTCGCCGAACGAGCGGGTGCCCTCACCCGACTCCAGCGCCGCGTCGTGGCCGAACACGTTGCCTCGCTCGGGCGCGAACACCGTCAAGCCGGCGCGCTCCCCCACGATCTGGAGCTGGTTGACCGCGTTTGGTCGCTGGAGGTCTGCGGCGACCAACATCGGGGTGTGCCCCCGCTCCTTAAGCCAGTACCCCAACTTCCCCGCCAGCGTGGTCTTACCCGAGCCCTGCAACCCCGCGAGCATGATGACCGTCGGCGGCTTCTTGGCCAGGTTCAGTCGACGCGTGTCGCCGCCGAGGATGTCGACAAGTTCTTCGTTGACGATCTTGACGACCTGTTGGGCGGGGTTCAGTGCCCTCGATACCTCAACACTCATGGCTCGCTCGCGCACTGCCCCGGTGAATTGCTTGACGACAGGGAGCGCAACGTCGGCGTCCAGCAGGGCCATCCGTATGTCGCGCACGGTCGCATTGACATCGGACTCAGACAGCGACCCCTTCCGCTTGAGGTTGCGGAAGGTC
>JBATUU010000087.1:0-7531 GCA_049671385.1 Ornithinimicrobium sp.
GCTTGCTGCTGTCGATCAGCGACCTGTCGCTGGTGTCGGTGGCCACGACGTCCCTCGTCCTGGTGCTGCTCGGCCCGGTGCACTACGTGATCTTCACCAGGACCGGGGTCATCGCGTCATGGCGTCAGGTGTCGGGCCTGCAGCCGGCCCAGGTGTGCGAGATACGAGACAACAACATGGTTGTGGTCCGTTCCGGCGATGAGACGCTGCGCTGGCGGTTGGCCCAGGCAAAGCCGAGCCTGACGCAGGGCAACGCGTGGGTGAGCGAACCATTCGCGGTCAAGCAAAGAGTGGCGCTCGTGGTTGCGGACGCGCCGAATGCCGACGAGCACGTTCTGGAGCCAGGTGATCGCGCGCGCCGTGCAACCTAGCGGAAACACAGGCCTCGATAGGGTTTGGTCGTGACCCATGACCCGATCAGCCCGGAGTTGCGCGCCGATGTGCGCCGCGTCTCAACACTCCTAGGACAATCGCTCGTCCGTCATCACGGCCAAGGTTTGCTGGACCACGTCGAACAGGTACGGGTGCAGACCAAAGAAAGCAAAGCCGGTGACGATGCAGCCGGCGCGCAGGTGCGTGACGTGTTGGCCGGTTTGCCGGTGAGCGAAGCGACGGACCTGGTCCGCGCATTCGCCGCATACTTCCACCTTGCGAACGCCGCTGAACAGGTGCACCGCGTGCGCACGCTCGACGCCCGCCCCGAAGATGACGGGTGGTTGGCGGCTGCGGTTGCCGACGTCGTCGAGGCAGAGGGGAGTGAGGCTTTGGCGCATTTCGTTGAGCAGCTGGATGTGCGCCCGGTGTTCACCGCACACCCCACGGAGGCAAGCCGTCGCTCGGTACTGACCAAGATCCGCCACCTCTGCGATCACCTAGCAGTCACCACCGAGCCAGGAAGTGTGGCCAGGCGCCGCCAAGACCGTCAACTCGCGGAATACATCGACCTGATCTGGCAGACGGACGAGCTGCGTGCGCATCGGCCGACCCCCATGGACGAAGCCCGCAATGCGATGTACTACCTCGACGAGGTGCTGACCGACACGATGCCCGACCTGTTGGGGGAGTTGGCGGACCTGCTGGCTCAGCACGGCGTCACCATGGACCCCAGCAGCGCGCCGCTGCGGTTCGGCTCGTGGATTGGCGGCGACCGAGACGGCAATCCCTTTGTCACCCCTGAGGTCACTGCCGCAGTCCTACGACTGCATCACCAGCACGCCGTCTCCGTGGCCCTGTCACTGCTGGACGTGCTGGCCTCACAAATTTCGAGCTCGACAGTGATCGTCTCCGTCGATGATGAGTTGCTCTCCTCTTTGGAGCAGGATGTCGCGCACCTTCCCGGGCTGGACCCGCGGGTCAAAGAGCTCAATGCCGCCGAGCCGTATCGCCTCAAGCTGACGTGCATCAAGGCCAAGTTGCTCAACACGCGGCGCCGCGTCGAGGCTGGGTCGCCGCACGAGCCGGGCCGCGATTACAGCCGAGCCGATGAGATGGTCGCCGACCTCACGCTCGTCGCCAACTCATTGCGCAACCACGGCGGAGACCTCGTGGCCGGTGGCCAAATCACCCGCACGATCCAGACCCTTTCCGGCAGCGGTCTGCATCTGGCGACGCTGGACGTTCGCGAGCATGCCGAGAAACACCACGAGTTCCTCGGCGAAGTGCTTGACGCCTCGGGTGATCTCGACACGCTCTACGGCAATCTGAACAAGGCCGAGCGAGGCAAGGTGCTGGCCCGCGAGCTCGCGTCCCGTCGCCCCCTGCTGACCAGGGCCGCCGAGCGCCCCAAGACGCTCGCTGTCTTCGACGAGATCCGGCATGCGCTCGCGACCTACGGCCCAGACGTCATCGAGACCTACATCATCTCCATGACGCAAGGTCCGGACGACGTCTTGGCGGCAGCGGTCATGGCCCGTGAAGCGGGGCTGATCGACCTGCACGGCGACGCCGAGGGCCAGGGCCGTTTTGCCTCGATCGGGTTCGCGCCGCTGCTTGAAACCATTGATGAGCTCCGCGGGTCGGCCGCGTTGGTCGATGCCATGCTGCGGGACCCGTCCTATCGAGAATTGGTCCGCCTGCGCGGCGACGTGCAAGAAGTCATGCTCGGATACTCCGACTCCAACAAACAGGCCGGCGTCCTGACCAGCCAATGGGGTATCCACCAAGCGCAGCGCGCGTTGCGCGATGTCGCTGCCGAGCACGGTGTGCGCCTGCGGCTCTTTCACGGTCGCGGCGGCTCAGTGGGTCGCGGCGGAGGGCCCACGTATGAGGCGATCCTGGCGCAACCGTTCGGTGTGCTGGAGGGGGACATCAAGTTCACCGAGCAGGGTGAAGTCATCTCGGACAAGTACTCACTGGCTGCTTTGGCCCACGAGAACCTCGAGTTGGCGTTAGCCGCTGCGTTGCGAGCCAGTGCGCTGCACCGCGAGCCGCGCTCACCGCTGGACGTGATCGCCCACTGGGATGAGGTGATGGACCTAGCCAGCGATGCGGCATACGGGCGATATCGCTCGTTGATCGACGACCCGGACCTGCCTGCCTATTTCGTCGCTGCCACGCCAGTTGACCAGCTCGGGGCCCTCAACATCGGCTCGCGGCCGAGCAAGCGCCCCGACACCGGGCAGGGGCTCGACGGTCTGCGCGCCATTCCGTGGGTCTTCGGCTGGACACAGACGCGACAGATCGTGCCGGGCTGGTTCGGCGTCGGCTCGGGGCTGAAGGCGGCTCGCGAGGCCGGTCACGAAGACACGCTGAGGCAGATGCTGCAGGAGTGGCAATTCTTCGCCGCCGTGGTCTCCAACGTGGAGATGACGGTCGCAAAGACCGACCTGGAGATCGCGGCGCACTACGTGCAGACTCTGGTGCCTACTGAGCTGCGGCACATCTTCGAGCAGATCCAGGCCGAGTTCGAGTTAACGGTGGCCGAGCTGCGCCGGCTGACCTCGTTGGAGGACGTGCTGGAGGATCAGCCGGTTCTGCAGCGCTCGTTGGCAGTGCGCGACCAATACCTGGACCCGATCTCTTACTTGCAGGTCGAGTTGCTGCGGCGGCTGCGCACCGACGATGTCGAGGACGAGGCAGGTCTGCAGCGGGCTTTATTGATCACCGTCAATGGTGTGGCGGCCGGCTTGCGCAACACCGGCTAGAGGCTGAAGCTCGACGTGCTGCCCCGGGAGGCGCCGGTCGGTTGGGGCGTGCCGCCTGAGAGCATCTGGGTATGCCCGAAGGCCACACGATCCACCGTCTTGCTCGAGACCTCGGCAACGCTTTCGTCGGCAGCGCCCCGATGGTCAGCAGCCCGCAGTTACGTTTCGCGGACGGCGCCGCACTCCTGGACGGACATATGGTCGAGAAGGCCGACGCATGGGGCAAACACCTGTTCGTCGACTTCGCGGACGAGCGGCGTCTCCACGTCCATCTAGGGCTCATCGGCAAGTTCGTGGTCTCACCGATCGCGCCCGGCGCCGACGTTCCCCGGGTGCGAGGCCAAGTCCGGCTGCGGATAGAGACTGCTGAGCACGTCGCGGACTTGCGTGGACCGATCATCTGCGCCGCCGTCACGCCTGAAGAGGTCGCCGCGGTCATCGCTCGTCAAGGTCCCGACCCGTTGCGTCCTGCCGAGGCTGATCCTGACCGGGCGTGGGCGATGATCCATCGGTCCAAACGCACCATCGCGGAGTTGCTGATGGACCAAAAGGTGCTCGCCGGAGTCGGCAACGTCTATCGCAGTGAAGTGCTGTTCAGGCACCGGGTGGGGCCGAAGTTTGCGGGCACGCGGATCAAGCGACGCACCTGGGAAGCGATCTGGGAGGACCTCGTCACGTTGATGCCGATTGGTGTGTTCACCGGGCGCATCATCACCCACGAAGACCAGGTCACCAAGGTGTTGCACCAGGCAGCGTTGGACCTGCCGCCCAGGCCCGGAAGGCGCACGTACTATGCCTACAAGCGCCAGGGGCAGGAGTGCCTGCGTTGCGGCTCGACCATCCGCACCGGTGTGGTGGCCGGGCGGAACTTGTTTTGGTGCGCCAACTGCCAGCGCCGCACCTGAGCCTCAACCGAGCAGCAGCGCTCGGCCGGCATGCGACAGGAGCACTGCTGACCTCGCGTGGAGGCAGCGGCCCTAGCGCTGGATGACTTCCATCCCGAGGGTGTAGTCGCCCAGATCCGCTCGTTCGGCCGTTCCCAAGATCATCTGCAGCAACTCTCGGGCCGAGGGATAGTCGGGGCCCAGCGCCTCCAAGTATTCGCGATGAGCTTCCAGGGAGGCCACGCCTTGCTCGAAGGTGTCGCTGACGTCGACGGTATGCGTTGGCTGAGCCGAGTTGGCAAAGCAGAGTTGCTTGACCCCAGACCACGGATCCAGACCCTCTTCGGCGAGCTCGGGAAACAGCCAGCGGTTGCCGGCGTCAGCGCAGGCGTCCAGAGTCGCTAGCCCGACGTGGCGGTGATCGGCCTGGTTCAGGCCACCCCCGGCGAACTGCTCACGATGGGTGAGCGCGAAGACGACATCCGGGCGGGTACGCCGGATCGCCGTTGCGATCTGCTTGCGCAACTCCAGGCCATACATCAGCGAGCCGTCCGGCATACCGAGGAAGTCGACCACCTCTACACCGACCTCGGCCGCGCCATTGCGCTCCTCCTGCTCCCGCAGTGGGCCGGTCTCAAGCGGCGGGATGGAGTCGATCCCGGCCTCGCCGCTGGTGGCCAGCAGGTAGGTGACCGTTTTGCCCTGTCCCGTCCACCGAGCGACACCCGCTGCCAACCCATACTCCAGATCATCAGGGTGCGCGGCCACGCACAGGGCCGTTGACCAGTCTTCGTTGAACGTTTCCAGGGTCGGCGAATCAGCGCTCATGCAGCCAACTATCCTGCGTGGGCCCGTGACAACGAAAATTATGGGTGGCGTGGCTGCGCTGGTAGATTGGAAATCGCCGTTCGAACGGCCGCGGATTGAGAGTGCCCTGGTGGATCTGCCCAGGCGCGCCGCGCAGCGAGTCAAGGAGAGTTGCCCATGGGGCTGGATGTTGCAGTGAAGAAGCAAATCATGCAGGAGTACGGCACCGGCGAGGGCGACACAGGCTCTCCGGAGGTACAGGTTGCGCTGCTCACCCAGCGCATCCGTGACCTCACCGAGCACTCCCGCGAGCACAAGCACGACCACCACAGTCGTCGCGGCTTGTTGCTACTCGTCGGCAAGCGTAAGCGCCTGCTGCGCTACCTCGCCGACACCGATATCGAGCGTTACCGTTCGCTGATCAAGCGACTCGGCCTACGCCGCTGAAACTTCGCTGAGGAGCGACCCACGACATCGCGTCGTGGGTCGCTCCTTCGCGTCTGTCGACACCTCGCCTCAGCGCCAGAGTCGGCATGTGTGAACAGCCGGGCACAACGACGATGCCCCGCGCTGCGTACGAGCAGAAAAGGAGGACCCGATGGAGGGTCCAGAGATCACATCCGCCGAAGCCGTCATTGACAATGGCTCGTTCGGCACCCGCACCGTTCGCTTCGAGACCGGACGCCTGGCCGCTCAGGCCGCTGGGTCGGTCACGGCCTACCTCGACAACGACACCATGATGCTGTCGACCACCACGGCCGGCAAGCACCCCAAAGACCACTTCGATTTCTTCCCGCTAACGGTTGACGTCGAGGAGCGGATGTATGCCGCCGGCAAGATTCCGGGCAGCTTCTTCCGCCGCGAGGGTCGGCCCAGCACCGACGCCATCCTGACCTGCCGGTTGATCGACCGGCCGCTGCGCCCGAGCTTCGTCTCCGGCCTGCGCAACGAGGTCCAGGTCGTCATCACGATCCTGTCCCTCGACCCCGACCACCAGTACGACGTGGTCGCGATCAACGCCGCGTCGGCTTCGACGCAGATCTCCGGCCTACCCTTCAGCGGTCCGATCGGCGCCACCCGGATCTCCCTCATCGATGGTCAGTGGGTCGCGTTCCCGAACTTCAGTGACGCCGAGCGCTCCACCTTCGACATGGTCGTGGCCGGCCGCGTCGTGGGCCAGGACGAGGACGGCAACGATGATGTCGCGATCATGATGGTCGAGGCTGAGAGCACCGAAGCGACCTGGGACCTGGTCAACACCCATGGTCAGCAGGCACCGACCGAAGAGGTTGTCGCCGAGGGCCTGGAAGCATCGAAGAAGTTCATTGCCTCCCTATGCGCCGCTCAGTCTGAGCTTGCTGGTGCCGCCGCAAAGGAGACGCAGGACTTCCCGCGTTTCCTGGACTACCAGGACGACGCGCTCGAAGCGGTCGAAGCTGAGGTCACCGAAGCACTCACCAGCGCCCTGCAGATCGCAGGCAAAGCCGAGCGTGAGGACAAGATCGATGAGATCAAAGCCTCGATGGTGACGGCCCTGGCCGGACCCTCCGAAGGCGGAGACGGCACCTTCACCGGGCGCGAGAAAGAGTTGTCTGCGGCATACCGCTCAACGCAGAAGAAGCTGATCCGTCAGCGCATCCTGCGCGACAAGGTCCGTATCGACGGCCGCGGCCCGGCCGACATTCGCGCGCTGTCCGCCGAGGTCGAGGTCATCCCACGCACCCATGGCTCGGCCATTTTCGAGCGTGGCGAGACCCAGATCATGGGTGTCACAACCTTGAACATGCTGCGGATGGAGCAGATGCTCGACACGCTGTCCCCGGTGTCGCGCAAGCGCTACATGCACAACTACAACTTCCCGCCCTACAGCACCGGTGAGACCGGCCGCGTCGGCTCCCCAAAGCGTCGCGAGATCGGTCACGGAGCGCTCGCCGAGCGTGCCTTGATGCCGGTGCTGCCGACCCGCGAGGAGTTCCCCTACGCCATTCGTCAGGTCTCTGAGGCGCTGAGCTCCAACGGCTCCACCTCGATGGGCTCGGTCTGCGCGTCCACGATGTCGCTGTGGAATGCCGGTGTGCCGCTGCGCGCCCCGGTCGCCGGAATCGCCATGGGCCTGGTCTCTGCCGAGGTCGACGGACAGACCGAGTACGCGGCGTTGACCGACATCCTCGGCGCCGAGGACGCGTTCGGCGACATGGACTTCAAGGTCGCCGGCACCAAGGAGTTCGTGACGGCCATCCAACTCGACACCAAGCTTGACGGCATCCCTGCCTCGGTGCTGGGTGGCGCGTTGACTCAAGCCCGCGAGGCTCGGCTGCACATCCTGGACGTCATACTCGAAGCGATCGACGCCCCGGATGAGATGAGCCCATATGCTCCGCGCGTGATCAGCGTCAAGGTGCCAGTCGACAAGATCGGTGAGGTCATCGGGCCAAAGGGCAAGATGATCAAGCAGATCCAGGAAGACACCGGCGCGGACATCGCCATCGAGGACGACGGCACCGTCTACATCGGTGCGACCGACGGCCCCTCGGCCGAGGCGGCCCGGGCTGCGGTCAACGCGATCGCCAACCCGCAGATGCCGGAGATCGGTGAGCGTTTCCTGGGCACGGTGGTCAAGACCACCACGTTCGGCGCGTTCATCTCCCTACTGCCGGGCAAGGACGGGCTGCTGCACATCTCCGAGATCCGCAAGCT
>JBATUU010000088.1:0-5071 GCA_049671385.1 Ornithinimicrobium sp.
CCAGCGGTGTGATCCGTTCGAGCGCCTGCTCCTCGATGTTCTCGATGATTGTTGCCATCGTCTCGACGGCCTTGATCGGCCAGTCTCCGATACTGGTTTCACCGGAGAGCATGATGGCGTCGGCGCCATCGAGCACGGCGTTGGCGCAGTCACTGGCCTCGGCCCGGGTCGGCCGGGCTGCGGTGACCATCGACTCCAGGACCTGGGTCGCAACGATGACGGGCTTAGCATTGCGTCGAGCCATCTCAACCGCTTGCTTTTGCACCAGCGGCACCTGCTCAAGCGGCAACTCGACCCCCAGGTCGCCGCGAGCAACCATGATGGCGTCAAAGGCCGAAATGATCTCTTTAAGGTTCTCGACAGCCTGCGGCTTCTCGATCTTGGCGATCACGGGGCGGCGAAAGCCGACCTCGTCCATGATCGCGTGGACATCGTCAACATCGGCCGCCGATCGGACAAACGACAGGGCAATCAGATCGACGCCAGCCTTGAGCGCCCAGCGCAGATCGTCGGCATCCTTCTCGCTCAGTGCTGGCACACTCACCGCGGCCCCGGGCAGGTTGATGCCCTTGTTGTTGGACACCTCGCCGCCGATCACAACCTCGGTGACCACGTCAGTGTCCGAAACCTCCACCGCCCGCAGATGGATTTTGCCATCATCGATCAAGAGGTCGTCGCCCACCTCCACGTCGCCGGGTAGACCGTGGTGGGTAGTGCCGACTTCGTCAACGTCACCCTTGACATCTCGAGTCGTGATCGTGAACCGCTCGCCTTCGACCAACGTCACCGGACCATCGGCAAACCTCGCGGTGCGAATCTTCGGGCCCTGCAAGTCGGCCAGTACCGCAACCGCCCGCCCGACGTCATCCCCTGCCCGGCGGACCATGTCGTAGCGGCGTTGGTGCTCATCGTGTCCACCGTGGGACATGTTGAGGCGGGCAACATCCATACCGGCTTCGACGATGGACTGCACCCTCTCAGGCGTGTCAACAGCAGGGCCGAGGGTGCAGACAATCTTGGCGCGACGCATGCTCCTACCCTATGACCCAGCGCGGCCGGACTGCGCACCTCACCTAGGAGCGTTGTTGCACAGAGCGATCTTCCAGCGGATCCGGCTCGCGCAGATGGGCGGCACCCCGCGGCGGATGCACCCCGCGCATCCCGCGGTAGGCGTAGAGCGCCACACCCAGGGCGAAGATCGCAATCGAGACCCATACGTTCACTCGTTGACCGAAGACGATCTCGGCCGGGTCGGTGCGAATCAGCTCGATGAAGAAGCGCCCGAGCGTGTACCCCATGAGGTAAAGCGCAAAGACCTGCCCCTTGGCAAAGCGATGCCTGCGGTCAAGCAGCAGGAGCCCCGCCGCCACCAGCAATGCCCAGATCGACTCGAACAAGAACGTGGGTTGGAAGTACCCGAGGACGACCGCCTCGCCGCTAGCATCCACCACGGCTTGGCCGGCGCCGGCATCCCATTCGTGGATCTGCAGTGCCCATGGCGCATCCGAGGGTCCGCCATAGAGCTCATTGTTGAAGTAGTTGCCCCACCGTCCGAGCGCTTGCGCCACCAACAATCCAGGGGCAATGGCATCGGCGAGGTCCCCGAACGAATGATCGTGGCGTCGGCATCCGATGTATGCACCGACCGCACCCAAGGCTATGGCCCCCCAGATGCCGAGACCACCCTCCCAAATCTTGAGAGCGTCGACCGGGTTGCCCCCCTCACCGAAGTATGGACGGGGGGACGAAATCACGTGATAGAGCCGGCCCCCCACAATGCCGAAGCCGATCGCCCATCCGGCGATGTCGTAGATCTCCTCACCGGTACCACCGCGGGCCCGCATCCGGTGAAATGAGATGTAGATCGCAGCCAGAATGCCGAGCAGGATGCAGAATGCGTAAGCACGAATCGGAAATGGCCCGATGAACCAGACCGCCTGCTCGGGGCTGGGCAGGGGGGTCGGGAGGACGCCGACCCCCCCGAGCCTCACGAAGCGTCCGCGATAATCGTGTCGAACGCCGTGGGGTCACTCAGCAGCATGGTGAGCTGCTCGTTGCTGATCGGCTCGCCGTCGATCATCAGGACCGGCGAGGAGGTCACCCCGTCCTCGGTGGCTCGGTCAGCCATGTCCTGCACGTAGTCGCCGTACGTCTGATCCTCCACGCAGCTGGTGAAGGTGTCGAGCTGCTCGCCCTCGATGCCGGCCGTTTGCGCTGCATCGAAGAAGACCTGGTCCTCATACCCCTCGCCCTCCGCCGGCTGCTGGGCAAAAACTGCCTCAATATAGGCGGGGAACAGCTCAGTGTCAGCGGCGCAGACGGCGGCGTTTGCCGCACGCGATGACGACTGATTACCCGAGACGCCGTCCAGGAAGGACATGAATGTATAGGTCAGCTTGATCTCACCGGCGCCAGCTGCCTCCGCAATGGCACGTCCGGATGCTTGCTCCAACTGACCGCAGAAAGGGCACTGAAAGTCCTCGTAGAGGTGCACTTCGGGCACATCCGTCGCGTCTGGGTTGAGCACGAGCCCGCCACCCTCTGGCAGCGCATTGATGCTGCCCTGCGCGGCTAGGTCCTCACTGCGGGTACCGAGGTAGACGACGACCGCAACAATCGCCACGATCAGCGCAGTGACGCCGCCGATCAGGCCCATCGGTGGTCCGGACTGCTGCGCAACCTTGCTTTTGGGCGCGGGGGGACGGGGCATGCTCAGTCGTTCCTCTCATCGGGTGCGCGGCGGCCCAACAGGCCATCCACAGCAAACAGCGTATGTGGGCGCACCACGAGCCACAGGCCAGCGAGGCCGAGCGCGATGTCGCGGATGATCTCTTCCAGGTATCTCGTGGCGCTCGGATCGACCGGGCCGCCCGTGCCGAAGCAGCCACAGTCGATCGACAAACCGCGAGCCCACGCCGAAGCGATACCCGCGATAAAGATGACCATCAACAACGCGCCGAGGGCTCCGGAAAGCCGGGTGAACAAGCCAAGGATCAGGGTCAGGCCCACCGCAATCTCGATGATCGGCAGTGTGATCCCGATGAACTCCGCAACACGAAAGTCGAAGAGGTCGTAGGCCACTACGGAGCGCACTGACGCGTCGAAATCGACAGCCTTGATGTATCCGGCCACAAGAAGCACACCGCCCAGACTCAACCGAGCGAGCAGACCAATGATGTCCAGGGTAAGCGCAGTGCCCGGCCGCTTACCCCCGGTGCCCCGCGAGTTCTGCGGCTTTTCGTCAACTTCTGTCGTGCTCACCCTCGGCGCACCCCTTCGGCCAGTTCTGCGGTCAAGGTTCCCAACGCGTCAAGGTCCCCGTCCGTGCCCAGTGCCGAGACCAGGGCCGAGCCGACGATGACCCCGTCGGCAAAGCCGGCCACCGTGGCCGCTTGATCGCCGGTCGAGACCCCCAGCCCGACGCAGATCGGCAGCGCACTCAACGCTCGGGTCCGCGCGACCAGATCGTGGGCACCGGAGCCCACGGCAGCGCGCGCACCCGTCACGCCCATCGTCGATGCGGCATACACGAATCCCCGACATGCTGCGACGGTCATCGCCAAACGGGCATCGGTAGAGGAGGGGGCGACGAGGAAGATCGGTGCCACGCTGTGCTCGGCGGCGGCCTCGCGCCATACCGCTGCTTCGTCGGGGATGAGGTCCGGGGTGATCAGCCCGGCTCCCCCGGCGCGGGCAAGGTGTGCGGCAAACATCGCCGGGCCGTAGCGAAGCACCGGGTTCCAGTAGCTCATCACCACGGGAACGGCGCCGTTGTCCGCCACGGTCTGCACACAGCTCAGCACATCGGCAAAGCGGAAGCCGTTCTCCAAAGCGGTCTGCGCCGCGTGCTGGATCACCGGGCCATCCATCAACGGATCGGTGTATGGCACACCAACTTCCACGATGTCGGCACCAGATCGTGCCACCGTGGCGAAGGCCTCCGCGGAGCGTTCGCGATCAGGAAATCCGGCCGGTAGGTAGGCGACCAATGCTGCTCGGCCTTCGCTGCGGCATCTGGCGAAGACGGCGTCGAGCGGGGTCGTCACTCCGGCGGAGAGCACAGCGTCGGATGCAGTGCTCACCAGCCGCTCCCTTCGGCGTCCTGCACCGGCTCGGCCGCCTTGATCTCCTCGGCCTGCACCAGTTCCTCCGGCTCAACCAATCCAAACCACCGCGCCGCAGTGTCCACATCTTTGTCTCCACGGCCCGAGAGGTTGACCACCACGATGGGTGCCTCGTGGCTTGAGTCACGATCTGCAGACAGTTCCCGCGCGACCTGGAGGGCACCGGCAAGCGCGTGCGCGCTTTCGATGGCCGGGATGATGCCCTCGGTGCGGCACAACAAGGCGAACGCGTCCATTGCCTCGGTGTCGGTGATGGGGCGGTATTGGGCGCGCCCGGAGGTGAACAGGCCAGCATGCTCTGGTCCGACTGACGGGTAGTCGAGTCCGGCGGAGACCGAGTGGGAGTCCAGCGTCTGCCCGTCACCGTCTTGCAGAAGGTAGGTGGCGGCGCCATGCAAGACTCCCGGTGATCCGGCGCTGAAGCGTGCGGCGTGCCGTCCGGTTTCGACACCGTCGCCGCCTGCTTCGAGGCCGATCAGGGCAACCTCGGGTTCGTCGCGGAATCGGTGGAAGATCCCGATCGCATTCGAGCCGCCCCCAACGCAGGCGCAGATCGCATCGGGGAGTCGTCCCGTCGCGGCGAGCAATTGCTCATGCGTTTCGTTGCCGATCACTGCGTGGAAGTCGCGCACCATGGTCGGGAAGGGGTGCGGGCCGGTCACTGTGCCGAGCAAGTAGTGCGTGTCCTCGACATGGGTCACCCAGTCCCGCATTGCCTCGTTGATGGCGTCCTTCAAGGTCGCGCTGCCGTGCTCGACGGGGATGACCTCGGCACCCAGAAGCTTCATCCGGGCCACATTCAGGGCTTGCCGTTTGGTGTCTTTGAGGCCCATGTAGACGGTGCATTGCAAGCCCATCAGCGCTGCGGCTGTGGCAGTAGCCACGCCATGCTGTCCAGCGCCGGTCTCGGCGATGACCCGGGTCTTGCCCATTCGCACAGTGAGCAG
>JBATUU010000089.1:0-3822 GCA_049671385.1 Ornithinimicrobium sp.
TGCTCTGGCTGGCTGGTTCCCCACGCGAGAACGGCTGCCGTCAGCGCGCCGATCGTGGCAGCCGCAGCGATCTGGGACTCAAAACGCGGGGACACCTCGGACAGTGCATCACTGACCGCGGTCTGGGTAGCGACCGTGTTCGCCCACATACCTGCCGTTAAGGAAGGCGTCGTGGCTCCGATCCGCACGCGCATCTTGACCTGCTCCTCCTCCGGCAGACTGACCGCAGCCAGGGCCCCACGAACCCCACGACACGCACGCGTCAGGGCTGAGAGATGGTGGGGCTGGGCGGCAACTGCGGCCGCAATGGCAGGGTCGAACGGATCATGCAACACCAGCGACTGCTTGGTCGGGAAGTGCCGGAAGAAGGTCATGTGGGAGACACCTGCAGCACGGGCGATTTGCTCGACCGTCACTGATTCATACCCCGCCTTGACGATCAACTCCAGACCGATCTGCTGCAGGCGCTCTCGTGTATGAGCTGCTTTCACGCCCATAATGTTAGCCACTAACATTGCGGGTGTCCAGGACCCTCCACGACCGCCTTCGACGCGACCGCAGAACAAGGCATGCTCACCGGGCTCATCACACGACTTTGTCGGCGCACAGTCGGCGATTCGTTGATGGATCGCTGACCGGCGACCGTTCGGCTTGTAGGACTGCCTAGCGGGTTGCAGCGATGAATTTTCGGGCCCATCGTGGTCTAACCATGTATGACGATGACGACAAGAGTGATGAGTGTCTCCGTTCCGGTAGCAGACCAGGATGCGGCGCTGCGGTTCTATACCGAAGTGCTGGGTTGTGAGTTACAAACTGACGTGGAGGTCTGGCCGGGTGCACGGCTGATCGAAGTCGTGCCGCCCGGTTCGGGTGTCTCGTTGCTTCTGTTACGGCGTGACGGTCAGATTCCGGTGGCGATCAGATTGGGTACCACGGATGCGCAGCGAGCCCACGACAAGATCCGTGAGACGGGTGTGACCCTGCACAACGACGAGCTGGTCCGGATGGACGGGGTCCCGCCGATGTTCTCCTTCAGCGACCCTGACGGCAACGGCTTGGTCTACTTGGAGGACCTGCCGGAAGACAAGAGACAACGACCCTGAGGTTCAATAACCCCTGCTCCCCACCTGCAATGGAGCAACAACATGGCTAACCCGACACCCTTGAACATCACCTTCACCGCGCGGTTGGGCAAGGTCCGCCGGGGAGATACCTGGACCTGTGTTCAGTTACCGGACTCCGTGGAGGTGTTCGGGACCCGTGGCCTGGTCAAGGTGGCGGGCACGGTCGATGGGCACCGGTTCACCGGGGCGTTCATGGCCCTGGGAGATGGCACTCACAAACTGCCGGTGGCTGCTCCGATCCGGCGGGCCATCGGCAAGGACGACGGCGACGACGTCACGGTGCATCTCACCGAGCGACTCAACTGACGGTGTCGACGCCGGCGCAGCCCGTCATCAGTCGCTGGCTGGGGCTGTCGTTGCGAGGCTGTGGCTCGACCCGTTGGTTCTCATGACCGCGGCAACGCCTCCGCTTCAGGGAGTACGCGGGGCAGACCGGCCATCCGGAATAGGTGGGGTTCGAACCAGCCGACGACGTCGTCGATGCGGCCATCGGTGCCGACGTGCAACGCCTGGAGCTGGAAGGCCTCCCACTGATCCCTTTTGCGCAGGTACATGCCCACGCCGGGGCCGCCGTTGAGGCGGGCCGGGAGAAACTTCAGGTCGCCGGGATTGGCTGCCGGGCAGTGCGTCCAAGACAGCTGTGCGGCGTGGTGTGACCCGACATACCACCGGTCGAACGGCGGCATCTGCCACATCGCCGCATCGCTGAGCGCGGCAACGACAGCGTCGAAGTCATGACGCTCGAACGCCTCGACGAACGCCTCGACCGCAGCAACCTCGGTCTGCTCTGTGGTGCCAGCTTCGGGCTGGGCAAGGCCGCCACCGATCTTCGCGCGTCCCCGCTGCAGGGCAGAGTTCACCGAGGCGCTGCTGGTTTGCAGGGTCTGAGCGACCTCGGCGGCGCTGAATCCGAGCACCTCGCGCAACAGCAGCACAGCACGTTGGTTCGGTGGCAGTTCCTGCAGGGCCGCAGTCCACGCCAGCGCGACGTTCTCTCGACCCAGGAACTGCTCCTCCGGCGTGGGCGCCGCGCTCTGCCACAACACCGCATCGGGCAACGGCTCCAGCCACGCCACTTCCGGCCGCGGCGTGATCGGCGCTGTTGGGTCCCCGGGTCCGGCGCCCAGCCCGCTGGGCAACACCCGCTTCGAAGCCGACGACAACGCGTTGAGACAGGAATTGGTCGCAATCCGATACATCCACGTCCGGACTGACGAACGACCATCGAAGTCATGAAAAGCCCGCCAAGCGCGCAGGTAGGTCTCCTGGACCTGGTCCTCGGCATCCACCGCAGAGCCCATCATCCGGTAGCAGTGCGCCAGCAATTCGCGCCGCAACGGCAGTGTCGCCGCCTCGAAGTCGGTGTCCACGAAGTTCCTCTCAGCCGAAGACCCCGGCGCTCCGCGCCTTGTCAACGTCCATCCACATGATCTCCCAGATGTGACCGTCGAGGTCAGCGTAGGAGCGGCCGTACATGAAGTCACCCTGCTCGTCGGTACGCACCTCGCGACCACCGGCCGCGGTGGCCCGATCGACCACGTCGTCGACCTCGCGCCGGGACTCCGCCGACACGCACGTCAACACCTCGTGTTGTCCTGGCCCAGCGACCTGCTCGTCATGGAACTGGCCGAAGAAGTCGGTCTGCAACAACATGGCGTAGTGGTTCGGCCCGAGCTCCAACGCCAAAGCGCCTTCGTTGCACATCTCCTCGTTGAACCCGTAGCCCAGCGAGGTGAAGAACTCACGACTGCGCTGCGGATCGGCCACCGGCAGATTAACGAAGATCATCTGATGGACGCGGGTGCGGACGGCATGCTCTGACATATCGCTCTCCTTGCTTGAGGCGGCACCCCATCGGCACCGCAGCTACCCGTACTGACCAACCGGAAGGCCCCAAATCATCGGTGCTGGCCAATGTCCTCGAGACCTGTCTCCCGATCCCTTCCAACAAGGTGTGGGCAGCGACACGCGGGGCAAGCCGCAAACGGATCGCTGACCGGTGAACCGACAGGCTCAGTGGGAGGCTGGTTGCATGACTATGGGGAACGTTGTAATCAGAGCCTTCGAAGCCCAGGACAGAGCCTCGGTTATGGCGATGGCTGGTCGGCTGATGACCGGTGTCGCCGAGTGGCGCAACCAGAACGCCGCCCAAAGCGCCGTCTCGTCGTGGGTAGCCGATTCACTCGACGCCGCTGATCCGGCTACACAGCCGGTGATGGTCGCAGTTTCAACTGGTGACACCGTGGTGGGGTTAGTGACGACTGGGACCCGACCGCACTGGACCGGTGACGTGGATGCCTACGTCGGTGAGTTGGTGGTCACCGAGCAAGCCGCCGGGCAGGGTATCGGCCGCAGACTTATGGAGGCAGCCGAAGAGTGGGCAGCGAGCGTCGGACACCAGCGCCTGACGATCGAGACCGGTGGGGCCAACACGGCGGCACGCGGCTTCTACATGACCGCGGGCTATGTCGAAGAAGAAGTGATCCTGAGCAAAGCACTGCTGCGCGCGAAGGAGCCATCACCGGACGCTAAAGAGACCAACTGACTGCGCTACGGCGTGAGCACCGATCCACACCCGTCACACGTTTCGTATCGGGATCGGTAAGCGGGCAGAGGATCGTTAAGCGAGCCGGTATGAGCCAGATGGGGCCCAGGACAGTCGGGAGGCTTCAGGGCCACACGTCCGGTGGGCGGCGAG
>JBATUU010000090.1:0-4115 GCA_049671385.1 Ornithinimicrobium sp.
GCGTGGGGGAGTGTGTGGTGGGCCAGGACGGGCTCGCGCGATGTGCGTGGGTCGGTGGCAGTGGCCAGAGTGCAGCGGACTACCGCGAGTACCACGACACCGAGTGGGGCCAGCCGGTGCACGGAGAGACCGCTGTGCTTGAGCGCTTGTGCCTCGAGGCTTTCCAGTCCGGCTTGTCGTGGTTGACCATCCTGCGCAAGCGTGAGGCGTTCCGGCAGGAGTTCGCCGGTTTCGAGGCCGACGTCGTGGCGCTTTATGGCGCGGTCGACGTAGAACGGCTGATGCAACAGGCCTCGATTGTGCGCAACCGCCGCAAGATCGAAGCAACCATCACCAATGCCAGAGCGACGATAGCCCTGCGAGAGGTCGGTGGTCTCGATGCGTTGTTCTGGTCGGCCCGACCTCGGACAGTTGGTGAGCGGCCGATGGCTCTCAGCGATGTACCGGCAACCACGGAGGACTCGGTGGCGCTGGCGAAAAGACTCAAGAGCGTAGGCTTTGCTCATCTCGGTCCGACAACCGTCTACGCGGCGATGCAGGCCTGTGGCGTTGTTGATGACCACCAGCTCGGTTGCTTCCGGGCTGGCGCCGCCCCTGCCCCGTGAGCTTTTTCAGCACATCGGCGGCACGCCCGGTTTCCGCGCAAGCGCCGACCCGAGGGATGGGCTGGAGCCGCTTCGCGCTGCTCGTCCTCGCGATCTACACGGCGATGCGTGGCTTCTCGGCTGGCGTGTTGCTGTGGATCGCGCACACCCAACAAGACCCGCTGATTTTCAGCGGTGAGAACTCTCGCTACTTCGACGTGGCTGCACAATGGGACGGGCAGTGGTATCGGCGGATCGCTGAGGAGGGCTATCCCAGCACCCTCCCGGTGACCGATACCGGGGTGATCGCGCAAAACGAGTGGGCCTTCTACCCCTTGTTTCCGATGGCCTCACGAGTGCTGATGACGCTCACCGGGTGGCCGTTCGCGGTGGCCGCGGCAGTGCTGGCCACGGTGCTGGGGTATGCAGCAGCGTTCGTGATTGCCGGTCTGCTGCGAGAAAAGGTCGGCTCCGCAGCAGCGTTGGGTGCGGTCGCGCTGTGGGCATCCTTCCCCTCAGCCCCTGTGCTGCAAGTGGCATATACCGAGTCATTGGCGTTGCTGCTGCTCGGCGCAGCCTTGTGGTTATTGGTGCGGAGGCGGTGGCTGTGGGCCGCTGCCCTGGCGCTTCTTGCGGGGCTGGCACGCCCGATTGCTCTGCCGTTGGGCTTGGTTGCCGTGGTGGCCATCGTGCAACGGCTGCGGCATCGCAAGGGCGACCCGATCTCAGGCTTTGAGGCAGTGGGGATGGTGACCTCATTGTTGGCCTGTGGTGTCTCCGGTCTGATCTGGCCCCTCCTGGTGTGGAGGTATACAGGTCAACCCGATGGGTATCCGGCGACGATGTCGGCGTGGCGTGGCGGCGAGCCGGTCGCGCCCTTCACGCCCACGCTCGAGGTCGTGCGGCTGGTGATCGGCCCGCACCTGGGGCCATGGCTGCTTGCGATCGGCATCACCGTGTTGCTGATCGCAGTCTTAGGGCCTTGGGCGAGGGGTTTGGGAGCCGAGCTGCGCGCCTGGACGCTCGGATACCCGTTGTATCTGCTGGCGGCCCTTCAACCGTGGACCAGCATCTATCGCTATCTGCTGCTGATGTTTCCGCTGTTCGTCGTCTTCATCGGGGCCGGATGGGCCGCAGGAGACCCCCGCGGTCGCCAGCCACAGTGGTTGTTGGCGGTGCGTACGGTGATGCTGGTGGCGCTCTTCCTCGGCTGGCAGGTGTGGTGGACCTGGGAGCTCTTTATGTTCGTCCCACCACGCGACAACCCACCGTGAGCGCTAGAGGCACCTGCTCACACGCTCTACTCACGGTCGAGGATCCAAGGGCGGCACCGGGATGGGGTTGCAGGACCCGCATCATCGACCTGAGAAGTGTGGCTTCTCCTTGCCGAGAAAGGCCCGGACCGCGCTCTGGTGGTCCTCGCTGTTGCCGGTGAGGTCCATCAGTTCCGCTTCCCGGGCCAACGATGCATCGAGCGGCTCCGAGGCCGCGTAGGTGATCGCCTGCCGGATCGAGGCAAATGCCAAGGTGGGCCCATCAGCGAGCGCTGAGGCGATGCGTGCGACGTGGTCCGAAAGGTCGGCGGCGGCCACGACCTCGGTCGCCAGACCCATCTCCAGAGCCTGTGCGGCATCGACTCGGCCGCCGAGCAACATCAACTCCTTGGCCTTGGCCAGCCCGATCAGACGCGGCAGGGACCACGATGCACCGGAGTCACACGACAGCGCCACCCCGGCAAAGGCCAGCGTGAAGCCTGCGGTGTCAGCGACGTAGCGCAAGTCAGCGGCAAAGGCGAAGGAGGCCCCGGCCCCGGCAGCCATCCCGTTCACAGCGGCGATGACCGGTTTGTCCATGCCAGCGATCAACTCAACGATCGGGTTGTAGTGCTCACGCACAGTGCGCCATACCTGAGCGGGGTCGGCGTCGATGAGGGCGATGTGCTCTTTGAGGTCTTGGCCGACGCTGAAGGTGTCTCCGCTGCCCGACAGCACCACACACCGCACCGTTGGATCGTCTGCCACCTCGCGAAGCGCGGCCAATAGTTCCTCTTTGGTGGCAATGTCGAGCGCATTCTTCGCGTGTGGGCGCTGCAACGAAACGGTAGCCACGCCCCCGTGGCGGGTCGTGCTCACGAGCTGTTCGCTCTGCTGGCTCACGATGCTCCTTCTTGATGGTGGCGAGTGCCGTCGACGTGACCGGCCGGCCAGAGTGTGCTGTTCGTGGCCAGTCGAGCGATGAGTGCGCCGCAGCGATTAGGACGACTAGCCGATCCCGTTGGATAATATGTAGCGAGCGTGCTCACCGCGATGTTAAACACCCTGACCTGGCTGTGGGCGCCAGCCCCCGAATATGCCAGACGGAAGGTTCACCATGGCAGCGATGAAGCCTCGCACCGGAGACGGTCCCCTCGAAGTGACCAAAGAAGGACGCGGCATTGTGCTGCGCATGCCCCTCGAAGGTGGTGGCCGTCTGGTCGTGGAGATGAACGCCGAAGAGGCGGGCGCCTTGGGTGACGCCATCTCGGAGTGTCTCGGCTAACTGCTCGGTATTTCACGAAAGCCCCACACTAGCCGTGTGGGGCTTTTGCGCGCTTGGATTCAACCAGCCTTACCGGCGGACGGCCGCGAGGATCCCGTCGCCGACGGGCAGAAGCGCGGCGTGCAAGCGGTCATCGTCGCGCAGGGCCTTGCCGAGATCGCGGATTGCGGCAGTCTCTTCATCGCGAGCGGCCGGGTCGGCCACCCGATCGCCGCCGAGTATGTTGGCCACCGCAAGCACTCCGCCGGGGCGCAGCAGCCGCAGAGATTGCTCGATGTAGGTGGCATCGCCGCGGTGATCGGCCGAGACAAAGACCATGTCGTATGCGCCATCGGTCATCCGGGGCAGGACCGCGTGCGCCTCGCCGCTGATGACGCGAGTGCGCTGAGGCGGCACGCCGGCAGCAGCGAAGGCGCTGCGCGCTGCACGTTGACGCTCTGGGTCCATGTCGATCGATGTCAACACTCCGTTGTCAGCCATCCCCTCCAAAAGCCAGAGGCCCGAGACGCCGGTGCCCGATCCGATCTCGATGACGTGGCCGGCCGCGCAACTGGCGGCCAGAAGTCTCAGGACCGCGCCCCCGGCTGCACCCACGGTGGCTACGCCTAGGTCTTGGGCACGTGAGGTTGCGGCGTCGACGTGTTCAGAAGTCACGCTGAAGTTCTCGGCATAGGTCCATGAGGTCATTCGCTGTGCAGCCATGACCCCAGCCTAATCCTGTTCAGACAATGCTCAGGATGCGATGGAATCCTTCGATAACACGAATTATCTCCTCGCAGAGCAGTTGAAAGGCCGACATGGACACCGAGCAGGTATGGCAACAGCCAACCTGGGATGAGGTCGTGCGGGAGCACTCCGCCCGGGTCTATCGGCTGTCGTATCGGCTCACCGGCAATCAGCACGACGCCGAGGACTTGACCCACGACGTGTTCATCAGGGTTTTCCGCTCACTCGATAGTTATCGCCCCGGCACCTTTGAGGGCTGGCTACACC
>JBATUU010000091.1:0-6978 GCA_049671385.1 Ornithinimicrobium sp.
GGATCGGGTCCCCCACAAACAGTGCGGCAACGATCAAGAGCAGCAACTCTGCGGTGACGAACACCATGAAGATCGCGAAGTTGGCCGACCCCGTCGTCGCCAAATCTGAGAACCGGGCGCCGCCATCGTCATCGTCGCCCAAGGCGTAGGCCCCCACCACGATAAGCGGTAACACCAACAAGATCGCGAACGTCCACCGGGTGCGCAGGCGGGTCAGTTGGCGACGGGCTTCGACTCCCGGGGTCAATACCGCGCTCATCGGGGCCGCACCGCATTCAACGCCGCGCCGTCGGCCGCGCCGGCGATCGTCGACAAAAAGACCTCTTCCAAATTGCGCCCCTGGTCAACGCCTACCTCGGCCACCGAGCCGGCTGCCAACACCTTCCCCGCATGCATCACCACCACATGGCTACAGGTCATCTCGACCTCGGCCAACAAGTGGCTGGAGACGACGACCGTGCGCCCTCCGGCTGCATAGTCCGCCAGCATCGGCCGCATCGCCGCGATCTGAGGCGGGTCCAACCCGTTGGTGGGCTCATCCAAGATGAGGACCTCGGGCATACCCAGCATCGCTTGGGCAATCCCGAGCCGTTGCCGCATGCCCTGGCTGTAGGACTTCACCGGACGCTCCACCGCATCACCCAAGGCCGCAATCTCCAGGGCATCCTCGAACTGCGCCTCGCTGGCCGGTCGCCCAGTAGCCGCCCAATAGGCACGCAGGTTCTCGATCCCGGACAGATGCGGCAGGAAGCCGGGACCCTCCACCAGGGCGCCCACGCGCTGTAAGACCGGCGCGCCGGCATACACCGGCCGGCCCAGCACGTGCACCGTGCCCGAGTCCTGGCTCATCAAGCCCATCACCATCCGCAGCGTGGTCGTTTTGCCAGCACCGTTGGGGCCGAGAAGCCCGACAACCTGACCCCTGTCGGCGCGCCACGACACATCGCTGACAGCGAGGTGACCATCGGCGTAGGCCTTGGTCAACCCGCTCACCACCAGGGGGACATCGGCCCACTGGGTGACCGTGGGATGCGGCCGGGTGCGAGCGCGAATCGCAGCGACCGCTGCCAGCAGCAACACAGCAGCCAAGGCAATCGCGACCCCGATGGTCTCGCTGTCCCAACGGCTCGGCGGGCTGACCGCCGTGGCCTCGGTGACGGGCACCGACAAGCCTGGAGCGGCCAGCGACACCTGGTCAATGCGCGTGGCCGGATCCACCCGGAACGACCCGTCGGTAGCGCTCACGAGCACCCTCCACGTCGAGCCCGCCGGCATCTCCCAGGTGCCACCGGGTAGTGCCACGTCCACCTGCTGCGAGCTCCCGGGTGTCACGTCGACCTCCAGCGGCGCGACCAGTCGGCGCGGCAACACCGGGCCACCTGGTTGCACCTCCCACAGCGAGACGAACAGGCTGGCTGTTTGCCCCGTCGACGTGACCTCAAGGCTGACCTGTGGCTGGCCTGCAACGATGAGCGCCTCGTCCAGCGGCTCGGTGTCGAACGCGACCGACTGCCCTGGCAATGCGGCGAGCGCGTAGGTCGACACCTCACCCAAGAGACCGCCGACACCGGGGATGGTGGTCAGTGCCTCGGGCACGGCACCGGGTGGGCTGATCAGAGCGGGAGGCCCCTGGGCGCCGAGCGGGAGTTGCATCCGATCGCCGGCCGCATCCTCAGCATCGGCCCCCTGGGCCAGGCCGGGGTAGACATCCCGCGTGTATGCATCGGCCGCCTGTCCGTTGCTCGGCGGCGGCCCGACATAACGGAAGGCGGGAAGCGGCAGGGTGTCTTGCGTGACCGGTTCGGAGGCGAGCAGCGTGCCCTCGAGCCACACGAGCGCGTCGGCAGTTTGCTGATCCTCCAGGTCGGTGGGTTCACCGGCTACGGTCGCCCCGTCGTCGCCCGGGGGCCCGCCCCCCTCTTCCGCGCTCGGCGGTTGCACCGTGGTTTGCCCATCGTGACCACCGTTGAACCAATGGACGGCCGTCGGGACTCCAGCCTCCAGCAGCGCCTCCGCGTTGGCGTCGGCCTGGTCCAGCCCGAACAGGCTGTCCGACATCCCCTGCACAAGGTATGTCGGGGCGGTGACATCCGCCAACATGGGTGCGGGGCTGTGTCGCCGCAGTTGCTCGATCAGGTCGTCATTACCCTCAGCCGACTCCATGGCCCCCCGGAACTGCTGACACACGTCCGGGTCAAAGGCACCGCAGAGCGGGTCGGCAGTCACCGTTTCAGTCTCGCCAACATCTGCAGGCTCAGGCGTCTCGCCTTCACCAGGGAGCAGCGATGAGGCCAGCACAGAGCCGAAGAACGTGGATGCCCAAAGTTTCTTGAAGGGGCCGGGCTGGTCTACTCCCGCAGCCGCTTGTGGATAGAACGCGTCGGCGAGGTCATTCCAGGTGATCTGCGCGATCACAGAGTCGACCCGATCATCAGCACCAGCGGTCATCAGCGCCATGGCCCCGCCATAGCTGCCACCGACAACGGCCACCCGCGGATCACCAGCAGTGTCCTGTTGCACGCCGGGATCATCGGCAAGGAAGTCAATCAGGGCGCGGGCGTCGGCGATCTCGTAGTCGGGGTCGTTCAGGTGCACTCGGCCGCCCGAGTCGCCGAAGCCTCGCGCGGAGTAGCCCACCACGACATACCCCTCATCGCTGAGTCGGTCCGCCTGCTCGACCAGATCATCTTTGCTGCCACCAAAGCCGTGCCCCAGGATGACCGCTGGGGCGGGATCGCTGCCGTCAGGTCGATAGATGTCCACGTCAAGACTGACTGCGGTGTCATCTGGCTCGGCCCCCACCTCGAGACGCTGCGTCTGCACGCCGGGAGCCTCATCTGATGCAACCGCCGCGTCTAAGGGCGATGGGCCGGCGATCGCGATAGGTGCTCCCAGCATCAACAACCCGGCCGTCGCGGCAAGCCGACGGGCAGCACCTGAGCGCATAGATGAGACCTTTGTCTGGGAGGGCACCGCGAAGTGCCGTGCGCAGAGTTAACGCTACGTGCCACAGCCTCGTTCCCGACTCGCGGGGTGCACCCCTGTACCTACCTAGCGTGGGCCGATCAGTTCGGCGTTGATTGCACCCGGGAATCGCCACGAGATCCGAGTTTCACCCAGCCATTCGCGGACCTGCTCGGCACGGTCCTCTATCTGGCGCCATCGGTGAGCCGGTACATCGACGAAGGAGTGCAGCGCAATCTGCCCGCTGTTGGTCTGGGCCCACGCGCCGACGACCGCTCCGTCCACCCAGATGGTCGGACCAGCGTTGCCGTTGGTGTCCCACGCTGCTTCCCCGCCTGGAGCGAGATAGAAGGCTCGTTCCTTCCAACCCATCACGCTTGGGTCCAAACCCGGCAGCAGCGCGACCCACGGCTCATCGCCACGGCCCTCAGCGTCACCAAGTTCGGCGTCACCAAGTTCGGCCTCACGGGGTTCAGCGTCACGAACTTCGGCGTCATCACCTTGCTCGTGCTCGGTAGGAGTCGGCAGCATCCAGGCGGCCCCTTCGCTGATCATGACCTGCTGCGCTCCGCTGCTCGCCAACGCCGCGCGGGTGTCGCCGAGTGTCCACCCCGCCCACCACGACAGGTCCCGCTCGGTGCCTGGGCCAAATCTGCTCAGCCACAGCGCCGCCAATCGCGTCTGCGCCTCGGGTGTCGCCATGGGTTGGGAAGTGCGCGACAGGGCCTCATGCACCTCGGGTGACCAATCGCGCATCAACGCCCACGCATACTGTGCGCCGATCCACGTGCCAGCCGGGCGCGTGCGGACCACCACGCCATCGAAGGCCAAGCCGGCCAACACCCGCGAATGGGCGCCCTGGGTCCCGGCATAGGGCTTGCCCTCAGCCATCACCAGGGGTCTTGCGATATCCGGCAACAGGCGGCCGATCTCACGAGAACTGATCGGGCTGTGTTGGGCCAGCAGATCGCGCACCTGATCTTTGGCGTCCTGCAACCATGCTCCGGGGTCGGCTACGCCGGAGTCCGCGAGGAACTTCTCCGTACGGCGCCGCTGGACGTCGGCAATCTTCACCGTGCACGCCTGGTGCATCACAGCCACCGTGTCGATGGGAGCCACCCATAGCGTCGTACGCATCGCATGATGGCGAATCAACGATCGCTGGCTATACAACTGGTCGGCTACTGCGTCCAGGTCCGGGTGACGCATCCGCGCCAACACGCTGAGATAAACGCTGACTGGATCAGTGGAATGCAGCGCAACCAACGCACGGGCGATGGCCGCGACGTCGTCAGTGCGCGCGCTGGGGGCCAGCAGATGGCGAGCGCCGAGGAGGCGGCGCCGCTGACTATCGCTGAGGCTCACGCCATTCACCGTCACTCACTCCTCACAAGAAGGTGGCATCGAGGACCCATACGACCACCAAGCCCACCGCCATCGTCACGCCGGCCGACCTCCATCGCCACGCGACGAGACCCGTGACGATCCCGCCGATCCACCAGTCCCATTGCACGATCCACCCACCGTCTTTGACAAAGAGTTGGTTGGCCACAAGGGCAGCCAACACGGCCGGGCCGATGAGTTGCAGCACAGACTCGGTGCGCGGCGACGGCGTTCCAAGCCGACTGGAGAAGGCGATGAACGACAGTCGCAGGAGGTATGTCCCTACGCCCGCAAGCAGGATCTGCAGCAGCGGACTCACGACGCATTGCCCGTCGACGACGGCAGAGGATGTGTCAACACCACGGCACCGGCCGCGATACCGGCCAGCGCACCTATGGTGACATTGAGCCCACTCGGCAGGGGGGCTGCCATCACTGTTACTGCCGCCCCCACGACTGCTGCGACAACGGCCGGCCGATGGGTCAGCGACGGCACGAGCAGCGCCAAGAACATCGCGGGGACCGCGAACCCGACATCGACTTGCTCGGGGATCGAGGCACCCAGCAACACCCCGGTGACTGATCCCGCCCACCACAATGACGCGATCAGGACGGCAGCGGCAGTGAAGAACAGGCGCCGCTGCCCCGGATCACGCATCTCCTCGAATCGGTTGATCGACAGCGTGGCAGCTTGGTCTGTCAAGAGATACGGAAGCGTGAACCGCCAGCGCTTCGGGAACTGGGCGAACGCTGGAGCCAACGCCGCGCTGTAGAGGGCATGGCGGGCATTGATGACCAATACCGTCCCGACAGCCACCGGCCACGCAGCGCCACTGTTGATCAGCTCGATCAAGCTGATCTGAGAGGCGCCAGCCAAGATCAGCCAGGAGCCAGCAAGGCCCACCCACGGCGAAATCGAGCTGTCCACCACGGCGACGCCGTACACCAAGCCGAAGGGGATAGCGGCCAAAGCCAACGGCAGCGCCGAACGTAGGCCAGCCATCGTGGCCGACCCCGAATTCTTCGTCACTCGGCGTATTGAACACCCAGCGACTGACGCACGTGCAAATTCGCGGGGCCAGACACCGTCGGTCGGGCTGAGCTGCCGGCATATCTCTCGCCGCCGGTCGACGGGTGCACGTGCACACCCCAGCCGCACACCCCGCGCGTGTCACCAGCCACAAGGTGCACGTGCACGCTCCAGCCGCGCACCCCCACGAGCTCCGCCCTGTGGATAACTCCAACGAGGATCACCTTCCCGGGCACAGTGGAACTCATGCCGTCCGCAGAGAGCAGCCCAGCCCCGTTTCTGCGACAGGTTGCGCTGGCGAACGGCCTGAGTAAGCACAGGCTGGACGGTCCGGCGTACCACCAACTGTTTGGCTCGGTCCGGGTCTCTGCGCAACGTCAGCTCACACCAGACGTCCTAGCCCGCGCAGCCCTTTTGATCGTGCCTGGTGCCGCGGTCAGCCACCACTCCGCCGCCCAGCTGCACAGGGGGATCGTGCCCGAGGACCCGCTAACCCATCTCACAGTGTCAACCGCCCGAGAGCGTCGACGCCGGGAAGGCTTGATGGTCCATGTCGGAGGCGACCGCGATGTCGTGCGGCACGAGGCGCTGCGCGTGACAACTCCGGCGCAGACGTTCTGCGACCTCGCTGACCATCTCGCCTTGGTAGATCTTGTCGTCTTCGGCGACTCGCTCGTGCAGCGAGGCAAAGTCGACCCGACAACGCTGCGCGAGGCTGCCGGCGCGAAGGCGACGGGTGCCAGAGCACGGGCTCGCCGCGCGGCCGAGTTGGTTCGCCCCGGCTCGGAGTCCCCGATGGAGACGCGGGTGCGCTTGCTACTGCTGATGGCCGGACTGCCGGAGCCGGTCATCAACATCTCGATCGGCGACGCCGAAAGGACCTATCGCCTCGACCTCAGCTATCCGGAGTTGCGCTTCGCGATCGAGTATGACGGTCGTCAGCACGCAGAGGACGCCGCCCAGTGGGGACATGACGTCGGTCGGCGTGAGTGGTTGGACGACCGCCAATGGCGGCTGTTGGTGCTGCGCGCAACCGACGTATATGACACCCCCTGGGCGACGGTACGCAAGATCGGAGCGATCCTCGCATCAAGGGGATACCACAAGCAGCTTGCGCTCCATCCCCCGCAGACATTCCGACAGCACTTCCCCGGCCGCCCCTGGAACGTTGGCCGGTCGGCCTAGCCGATATAGACCGGCTCAAGGGTTCACGTGCACTCGCGGGCCGATCACGTCGGGAGCGTCCCCGGCTCAAGGGTTCACGTGCACGCTCATCGCCTCAGCCTGATGACGGCGGTGCAGTGCGATGGATATCGCCAGGATGATCAATCCCGCTGTCGCTAGGCCGGCACCGACCAGACTGGGCGCCCGGTAGCCATACCCGGCGCTCACCACGGCGCCGCCGAGCAGGGCGCCCAGCGCATTGGCGAAGTTCAGCGACGCGTGGTTCATCGCTGCTCCGAGATTCCGGGCTGCGCCTGCCACGCTCATCAGCCGCATCTGCAGCCCGATCACCCAGGCTCCGGTGACCACCGAGATGGTGAATACGGTGAGCATCGCTGGGATCGTCCACTGCGCAGTGACCGAGAAGGTGGCCAGCAG
>JBATUU010000092.1:0-13774 GCA_049671385.1 Ornithinimicrobium sp.
ATCGACATTGCGAAGGCCATCGGGGACGTGGTGCGAGCACATGAGAGCGCAGGCACCACATACGACCTGATCCTGCTGGGCAATGACGCTGCCGACACCGGTGATTTTCAAGTAGGCGTGCGGTTGGCCCATCAGGTGGCCCGACCTGTGGTCACCGGCATCTCGACGATTGAGGTCGAGGGTGATCAGGTCATCGCCAAGGGTGATGGTCCACAGGGTGGCACTCAGGTCTTCGAGGTGCCGATGCCGGCCGTGGTCACCATCATGGAAGGTGGAGTCGAGCCGCGATACCCCAGCATCCCCGGTCGGATGAAGGCCAAGCGCGCCAAGATCGAATACATCGAGCCTGATCTCGAGCCAGTCGGCTCCGCTCGGGTCTGGCTCAAGTTGCCTCCGAAGCCGCCGAGCCAAGTCACCGTCCTCGGCGAAGGTGCTGCTGCTGCACCGGCCGTGGCCGACCTGCTACAGAAGTTGGGAGTCATCAAATGAGTTGCATCGTCGTCATCGAAACCGAGGGCGAAGAAGGCGCTGAGGTCAGCGAAGCGAGTCTGGAGACGCTCGCCTTCAGCCGCGGATTCGGTGAGCAGATCGAGGCGCTTGTCATCGGATCTGCTGCGCCGCTCACCGATCGTCTCGGCGAGTTCGGGGTGCATACGGTGCACGAGGCCAGTGGCGCAGCTTTCCAGGCCTACGCGCCCGCTGCATGGGCCAGCGCCGCCATTGCTGCCGTAGAGGCAAGTGGTGCGAGCGTATTGCTTGCACCAGGCACCCCGCGTGGCAATGAACTGATGGCACATGTCGCAGCGCGTCAGAACGTGCTGATGGCGGCCAATGCTGTCGAGATCGACCAGGTCCAGCCCCTGCGCGTCAGCCGTCAGGTCTTTGGCGGCACCGCACTTGAGGTGATGGAGCTCAGCGAGGGCCTGGGGGCCGTGACCATGGCCGGCCACGCGTGCTCCCCGACGCCAGCAGAGGCGAAGACGACGCCCGAAGTCAGTGCCTTGCAGGTCGACGTCAGCGAGGCAGACCTGGTGGTCAAGGTCGCTCGCACCGAGGAAGGCGCTCCGGATGAGTCAGGGAACCTGAAATCGGCCAAGGTTGTCATCGGGGCCGGTCGTGGCGTCGGAAGTTCCGATGGCTTCAACGAGTTGCTGGAGATGACGGATCTGTTGGGTGCCTCGCTGGGCGTTTCCCGCGTGGTGACGAGTCTGGGATGGCGTCCGCATCACGAGCAGGTAGGTCAGACGGGGTCACGAATCAGCCCAGACCTCTACGTCCCGTGCGGCATCAGCGGAGCGATTCAGCACTGGGCGGGTTGCTCAAGCGCCAAGACAATCCTGGCGATCAACAGCGACCCGGACGCACCGATGGTGACCCGTGCGCACTACGCGGTGATCGGCGACCTGCACGAGATCGTTCCGGCGATCAATGAAGAGATCAGGGCCCGTCAGGGCTGATCGGGGACTCACACCTTCGGCGAGTTCGACCCCGCGGGGTCGGGCTCGCCGTTGCTGTGACCGTGGCCGTCGGTGCCCGCACCCGTGCGTTCTGTGCGGCGGCGTCTCATCAAGATCCAGATCGCAACGCCGATCACCACAAACAACACGAAGAGCAACGCGAAGAAGGTCACGAACAACGCCAGTGCGATGCCATCCATTGCTGACCCACTCCTTGCCTACCCGCTGCGGCGATGGCCAGCCTAACTGAGCCTTATACACCGGCGCTCGGCCCACTACCTCGTTGTCGGAAGGGAGGGCCGCGCCGGGCTAGGGTATGAGGAATCGCCCGAACACTGCGATCACCGTCCTTTAACCACCGTCCTGTGAGGCGGGGAAGGAGCGTGGGCCAGATGAGCTCGCCCCCAGGCAGAAGTGTGCTCACTTCATCGGATATCACCCGGGCACTGCGCCGTGTCGCTCATGAGGTGCTCGAAGGCAACAAGGGCGCCGCCGACCTCGTGCTGCTGGGGATCCCCAGTCGCGGAGTGCCGATGGCCGTCCGGTTGGCCGAGGCGATGAAGGAGGTCGAGGGTCAGGTCGTGCCTACTGGGGCGCTCGACATCACCATGTATCGGGACGACTTGCGCCGCCAACCCGTGCGTCACCCCGAGCACACTGCTCTACCGGACGGCGGGATCGACGGCAAGGTCGTCGTCCTCGTCGATGACGTGCTCTACTCGGGCCGCACCGTGCGCGCCGCGCTCGACGCCCTGGCCGACTACGGCCGCCCCCGGGCCGTGCGCCTGGCCGTCCTGGTCGATCGCGGCCACCGGGAGTTGCCGATCCGCGCCGATTACGTCGGCAAGAACTTACCCACGGCCAAGGTCGAACGCGTGCATGTCCGGCTCCAGGAGCTCGACGGATGGGATGAAGTCACGATCGCGGGCCAGGAGGCAGGCGATAACCGGTGAAGCACCTGCTCTCGATCTCCGATCTCAGCAAAGCCGAGATCCTGCAGATACTCGACACGGCTACCTCGATGCACGAGGTGCAATACCGCGAGGTCAAGAAGTTGCCGACGCTGCGCGGGCGCACCATCATCAACTTCTTCTTCGAGGACTCAACGCGCACACGTAGCTCGTTCGAGCTGGCCGGGAAATGGATGTCCGCCGACACGATCAACCTCACCGGCAAGGGCACCTCGGTGTCCAAGGGTGAGAGCCTGCGAGACACCGTCAAGACGATCGACGCGATGGGCGTCGACATGATGATCATCCGGCACATGGCCTCCGGTGCCCCGGCGCAGATCGCGCAGTGGACCAATTGCTCGATCGTGAACGCTGGCGATGGCACCCACGAGCATCCCAGCCAAGCGTTGCTCGACGCCTACACGATGCGCGCTCGACTCGGTGACCTCGACGGCAAACACATTGCCCTCGTCGGAGACCTGGCGCACTCTCGGGTGCTGCGGTCCAACCTGCTGTGCCTACGCACGCTTGGCGCCAAGGTCACCTTGGTTGCGCCACCGACGTTGATGCCCAGCGCGGTGGGTCCTTGGTCACGGGTGGACGGCTTCGACACTTCATACGCCCTCGACGACGTGCTGCCGCACGTCGACGCGGTGATGATGCTGCGAGTACAGCGTGAGCGGATGACTGGTGGTTTCTTTCCGACCGCGCGGGAGTATGCGGTGACCTACGGCCTGACGCCAGCCCGGCTGGCGATGCTGCCTGAGCACGCGGTGATCTGTCATCCCGGACCGATGAATCGCGGGCTGGAGATCTCCGGGGACGCAGCCGACGCCGCGCAGTCATTGATTCTCGAGCAGGTATCGGCCGGGGTCGCGGTGCGGATGTCGATCCTCTATCACCTGCTGGCCGGAGAAGGGACGCAAGCATGAGCAGCACATCAGGGCACACCGAGGCACCAGCAGACACTGGCCGGCCCACGAGCGGCACAGGCGCACTGTTGATCACCGGAGCCGACCTGGCAGGCGACGGCAACGCGGACCTGCTGATCACCGGCGGCCGCATTGTGGCCACCGGTACCGCGGCGCAGGTCCGCCGCGAGGCGCCCAGAGACGTGTCGGTGTTGGATGCTGCCGGACTTGTCGCGTTGCCGGGGTTAGTCGACCTGCACACCCACCTGCGCGAGCCGGGCCGAGAAGATAGTGAGACGATCTCCTCCGGAAGCCGGGCCGGCGCGGTCGGCGGCTATACAGCGCTCTTCGCGATGGCGAATACCTCACCGGTCACCGACACTGCCGAAGCGGCCGAATTCGTTCATGCTGCGGGTCAGCGAGCCGGATACCTCGATGTGATGCCGGTTGGGGCGGTCACCAAAGGGTTGGCTGGGGTGGAGCTGGCTGAGATCGGTCTGATGGCGCGAAGCCGCGCTCGGGTTCGGGTCTTCTCCGATGACGGCAAGTGCGTGCACGACGCGCGACTGATGCGGCGAGCTTTGGAATATGTCAAGGCCTTCGACGGTGTCGTCTCTCAGCATGCTCAGGACCCACAACTCGCGGATACGACAGCGTGCGCGCATGAGGGAGAGCTTTCTGGTCGGCTCGGGCTATCCGGATGGCCCAGCGTGGCCGAGGAGTCGATCGTGGCTCGAGACGTGATGCTGGCCCGGCACACGGGCTCACGGGTGCACATCGCACACGTCTCCACTGCGGGAAGTGTTGAGGTCATCCGGTGGGCCAAGGCTCAAGGCATCAATGTGACCGCTGAGGTCACCCCGCACCACCTGATGCTCACGACCGATCTACTCAGCAGCTACGACCCCGTCTTCAAGGTGAACCCCCCGCTACGCGAGGCGGAGGATGTAGAGGCACTACGCGAAGCCTTGGCCGACGGCACCATCGACATCGTCGCCACCGATCATGCCCCACACGTGCGAGCCGACAAGGAGCACGCCTTCCCCGACGCAGCATTCGGCATGCTCGGGCTAGAGCAAGCACTGTCCGTGGTCAGCACCGCGATGGTTGCCACCGAGGCTATGAACTGGGCCGACGTCGCGCGAGTGATGTCCTCGGCTCCGGCAGCGATAGCCGGCCTGGACGCGCATGGTCAGGGCCTGGGCGTGGGCGCACCTGCCAACCTCACGCTGGTCGATCCAACTCGAGAGGTCACTGTCGACGCAGTGAACAGCCACTCCATGTCACGCAACAATCCCTGGCACGGTCGGCGCCTGACCGGCTCGGTGCACCTGACCATGCTGCGCGGGCAGGTCACGGCCCGCGAGGGCCTCGTGTGGTCAGACACCGAGTCCGACAGCGAACTCCCGCCCACGATGCGAGGGGGACAGCAATGAGGGCATCAACCGCGCCGCGCACGGCCGCGGTGCTCGTGCTCGAAGACGGCCGAACCTTCCATGGTTCGTCCTACGGTGCCCTCGGCACCACGATTGGTGAGGCCGTCTTCAGCACTGGCATGACCGGATACCAAGAGACTCTCACCGACCCGAGCTATCACCGTCAGGTCGTCGTGATGACCGCGCCGCACATCGGCAACACCGGTGTCAACACCGTTGATATGGAGAGTAAGCAGATCTGGGTCGCGGGATATGTCGTCCGCGACCCGGCCATCCGGCCTTCCAACTGGCGCTCACAAGGTGACCTGGAGCAGGCCTTGATCGATCACGATGTGGTGGGGATCGCTGAGGTCGATACCCGAGCGGTGACCCGGCATCTGCGCGATCGCGGAGCGATGAGAGTGGGCATCTTCTCCGGTGATGATGCGCAATCACCCACCGCAGCATTGCTGGCTCAGGTCAATGAGGCGCCGGCCATGGCCGGGTCTGCCCTCGCAGCCGAGGTCAGCACACGAGAGCCCTACGTCGTGCCCGCAGCAGACGGTGGCCCGGCGAAATACCGGGTGGCCGCACTGGACCTCGGCATCAAGGGCATGACCCCAGCCTTGCTATCCCGGCGGGGTATCGAGGTGCATGTGCTGCCTTCGAGCACACCCTTCGCCGATATTGAAGCGCTCGATCCCGATGGCGTCTTCTTCTCCAACGGTCCCGGCGACCCGGCCACGGCCGATCACGAGGTGGAAGTGCTGCAGGCGGTGCTCGATGCGGGAATCCCCTTCTTCGGCATCTGCTTTGGCAACCAACTCCTTGCCCGGGCCCTCGGTCTGGATACCTACAAACTGCCGTTCGGCCATCGTGGTATTAACCAACCGGTGATCGACCGCAGCACCGGCAAAGTCGAGGTGACCAGCCATAACCACGGCTTCGCGGTGCGCTGGCCGCACGCAGTCGATGAGCCGGTTCAGACACCACACGGCGCAGTGAGCGTCTCCCATGTCGCCCTCAACGACGATGTCGTCGAAGGCCTGCAGTGCCACGACCGGGCCGCCTTCTCGGTGCAGTATCACCCCGAGGCAGCCGCCGGACCCCGCGATGCCTCATACCTGTTCGACCGGTTCACTGACATGTTGGCCAGCCGTGAAAGGCGGGGTATCGATGCCCAAGCGTGAGGACATCAACAGCGTCCTGGTGATCGGCTCCGGGCCTATCGTCATCGGTCAGGCAGCGGAGTTCGACTACTCCGGCACGCAAGCCTGCCGGGTGTTGCGCAGTGAAGGCATTCGGGTGGTGCTGGTCAACTCCAACCCTGCGACGATCATGACCGACCCCGACGTCGCCGACGCGACATACATCGAGCCGATCACGCCCGAAATCGTTGAGGCGATCATCGCCAAAGAGCGTCCCAACGCAGTGCTTGCGACCTTGGGCGGTCAGACCGCACTGAACACGGCCATCGCTTTGGAAGCATCAGGGGCGCTCGAGCGATATGGCTGCCCGCTGATCGGTGCGAACACGGCGGCCATTCAGTTGGGGGAGGACCGTCAAGCATTCAAGGGTGTGGTCGAGCGGTGCGGCGCCGATAGTGCGCGCAGCATTATTTGTCACACCATGGAGGAGGTGCTGGCCGGCGCCGACGAGTTGGGCTATCCGGTCGTCGTGCGGCCCAGTTTCACTATGGGTGGCCTCGGCTCCGGATTCGGGTATGACGAGTCGAGCTTGCGCCAGATTGCGGGGGCGGGGCTGCAGGACAGTCCGACGACCGAGGTCTTGCTCGAGGAGTCCATTATCGGCTGGAAAGAGTATGAGCTCGAAGTCATGCGGGATCGTGCCGACAACGTTGTTGTGGTGTGCTCGATAGAGAATCTCGACCCCATGGGCGTGCACACCGGCGACTCGATCACAGTTGCTCCGGCGATGACTTTGACCGATCGTGAGTATCAAAACCTGCGTGACATCGGCATTGCCATCATCCGCGAGGTCGGCGTGGACACCGGGGGCTGCAACATCCAGTTCGCAGTCAATCCCGCTGATGGGCGAGTGATTGTCATCGAGATGAACCCGCGGGTTTCGCGCTCCTCGGCGCTGGCCTCAAAGGCCACCGGGTTCCCGATCGCGAAGATCGCCGCCAAGATGGCGCTGGGCTACACGTTGGACGAAGTGCCCAATGACATCACCGGTGCGACCCCGGCCAGCTTCGAACCCACCTTGGACTACGTGGTCGTCAAGGTGCCTCGGTTCGCTTTCGAGAAGTTCCCCGCAGCCGACCCGACGCTGAGCACCACCATGAAATCGGTGGGTGAGGCGATGTCGATCGGACGCAACTTCGCCGAGGCGCTTGGCAAGGCTCTGCGCTCCACCGAAGTCAGCGGATCGGCCCAGAGTTCTTTCCACTGGCGGCCCGACAACGCTCCAGGCATGGAGCAAGGGCTTGCCCTGCTGGAACAGGCCCGGACTCCCACCGATGGCCGGTTGGTGTTGGTGCAGCAAGCGCTGCGAGCCGGCGTCAGCGTCAGCCAAGCGCATGAAGCCACCAAGATCGACCCGTGGTTCCTGGACCAGATCGAGGCTGTCAACGATGTCGCAGAGCAGTTGCGGACCTCGATTCAGCACGGTTCTGCACGACTGGATCCAACTCTGCTGAGGCGGTCCAAGCGGATGGGCATCAGCGACGAGCAGATCGCCGAGATCACCGGTATGGCGCAGGATGTCGTGCGCGGAGTGCGGCATGCGCTCGACATCCGCCCGATCTACAAAACGGTGGACACGTGTGCGGGGGAGTTCGTGGCGCTCACCCCCTATCACTACTCGAGTTACGACGAAGAAACTGAAGTTGCACCCCGAGAGCGACCGGCCGTCTTGATCTTGGGGTCGGGGCCGAACCGGATCGGGCAGGGCATCGAGTTCGACTACTCGTGCGTGCATGCCTCGATTGCGCTGCAAGCAGCAGGATTCGACACCGTGATGGTCAACTGCAACCCGGAGACGGTCTCCACCGACTACGACACCTCTTCGCGCCTCTACTTCGAGCCACTGACCTTGGAGGACGTCCTTGAAGTCGTGCATGCCGAGCGCCAAGCCGGGCCGGTGGCTGGGGTGATTGTGCAGCTCGGTGGGCAGACACCGTTGGGTTTGGCGGCAGCACTCAAGGCCGAGGGCGTGCCGATCGTGGGCACCTCGCCCGAGGCGATCCACTTGGCGGAGGATCGTGGTGCGTTTGGCCGCGTCCTGGACCAGACCGGGTTGACCGCGCCTCGGCACGGCACGGCATACAGCACAGCCGACGCCTTGGCGGTGGCCGGCAGGATCGGCTATCCGGTGCTCGTGCGCCCCTCCTACGTGCTCGGTGGCCGCGGCATGCAGATCGTGTACGACGACGCATCGCTGACGGACTACGTCTCGCGCGCCACCCGAGCAGCGCCAGAGCACCCGGTGCTGGTGGACCGTTTCCTCGACGAGGCTGTCGAGATCGACGTAGATGCCCTCTATGACGGGCACGAGCTCTATCTCGGCGGCATCATGGAGCACATCGAGGAGGCCGGGATCCACTCCGGTGACTCCGCATGTGTGCTACCGCCGATCACGCTGGGCCGCGAGGAGATGCGCCAGGTGCGCGGAGCGACGCTGGCTCTGGCGGAGGCGATCGGCGTGCGTGGGTTGATCAACGTGCAGTTCGCGCTCGCCCAAGATGTGTTGTACGTCCTCGAGGCAAACCCACGTGCCAGTCGCACGGTTCCTTTTGTCGCCAAGGCTACGGGGGTGCCGCTGGCGCAGGCAGCAGCCCGAGTGATGCTCGGAGCGAGCGTCAGCGAGTTGCGTGCTGAGGGCATGCTGCCCGCTCATGCTGATGGCGGCATGCTGCCTGCGGATGCCCCGGTGAGCGTCAAGGAAGCGATCCTGCCGTTCCGACGATTCCGCACCCAGACCGGTCAGGCGGTGGACTCGATCCTGGGCCCGGAGATGCGTTCCACCGGCGAGGTCATGGGCATCGACGTGGATTTCGGCACCGCATTCGCCAAGTCGCAGTTGCGGGCCGGCTCAGCACTGCCGACCAGCGGTTCGGTTTTTGTCTCGGTTGCCAACCGTGACAAGCGCTCCATGATCTTCCCGATCAAGCGTTTGGTCGACCTGGGGTTCGACGTGCTCGCTACAGCGGGCACGGCGGATGTGTTGCGGCGCAATGGCATCAGTTCGACCGTGGTGCGCAAGCACAGCGAAGGCAAGGGGCCACACGGCGAGCCGACCGTGGTGGACTTGATCACCGCAGGCGAGATCGCCATGGTGGTCAATACGCCATCGGGGCGCGACGCTCGAGCCGACGGGTACGCGATCAGAGCGGCCACGACGGGTTTGGATCGGCCGATCATCACAACGGTCCAGCAACTCGGCGCGGCAGTGCTGGGAATCGAGGCCATGCGCGCCGGTGAGATGAATGTGGTGTCGCTACAAGAGCACACGCGCAATCTCGACCTGTTCAACCACACCGCATGAGCGGCACTGATGCGCCCGGCTTTGGTGTTGCGCTGGCGGCCGCCAGGGCACAGTTCGGGCCCCTGTGTGTGGGCATCGACCCGCACCCAGGACTGCTCGCCGGTGCCGGGCTGTCAGACGATGCCGACGGGGTCGCGGCCTTCGCCGACCGCATGGTCGAAGCCGTCGCAGGCAAAGTGACTGCGGTGAAGCCACAATCCGCCTTCTTCGAACGGCACGGAGCCGCGGGCATTGCAGTGCTTGAGCGGCTACTGCGTGACCTGGCGGATGCGGGGACGTTGACAGTACTGGACGTCAAGCGCGGCGACATTGGCTCGACCATGGCGGCCTATGCGCAGGCCTACCTCAGACCCGGTGCCCCGCTGTGTGCGGACGCCGTGACGCTCAGCCCGTTTCTTGGATTTGAGTCACTGCGTCCGGCTTTGGACCTCGCCGCCGAGCATGCGCGGGGCGTCTTTGTGTTGGCTCTGACCTCGAACATCGAGGGCGCCAGCGTGCAACATCGGGGTAGGCCAAGCGTCGCCGAGCACGTGATCTCTTCAGTGGCCCAGACCAACGAGGTGAGCACTGGCTCGGCGCCTGGCAACGTCGGAGTAGTGATCGGTGCCAGCGCCGGACCGGCTCTCGACACTCTGTCCTTGCGACGGATACTGAGTCGTTCGACGATGCCGGTGCTGGCACCGGGCGTCGGTGCACAGGGGGCCACCTCTGCCGACGTGGCGCATTCGCTGCGCGGCTGTGCCGATCGGGTGTTGACCCCCGTCAGCAGGGGGGTGCTGACCTCCGGATCTGAGGTCCAGGCTATCGCGGCTCGGTGTCTGGAGTTGCGCGAAGAGCTATCCGCAGCGTTGGATTGACCTCTGGTCCAATCCAGGGGAATGACGGCGCCGAATACGAGGCACAGCAATGGCATTCGGTCTGATGCGAGTAGTTTCAGGCGGCATCGGGGCTTGGCAGGGACGCGCGGCAAACTATATGTTCGCTTCGGCTCCTCGAAGTTCCGGGGCGTCTGGTGCATCCGCAGGGCATAGCGACCGGTCGAGTGTCCATACGGTGACCCGGCATGTGAAATGTATTGAGGAGACTGACGTGGCACTTCCAGAGCTCACCCCCGAGCAGCGAGCCGACGCACTGGCAAAAGCTGCTCAGGCAAGACGGGAGCGCGCGGCAGTGAAGGACCGACTCAAACACGACCAGGGTTCACTGGCTGACGTCCTGGCAGAAGCCAAGGAGAACGACGTCGTCGGCAAAATGAAGGTGTCGGCGCTATTGGAGGCGTTGCCCGGCGTCGGTCGGGTGCGGGCCACCCACATCATGGACGACATCGGCATATCGCACAGCCGTAGGGTGCGCGGCCTGGGAGCTAACCAGAGTCAAAAGCTACTGGCTCGATTCGACCAGTCCTGACCCGATTGGACACCCCCGGCCAGCCGTTTGATTCAGAGCCACACCTCACGCGATCAGCAGACAACGAGGCACCGGTGCCCGTGATGGATCGCGAGCCATCCCGACTGGTGGTCCTTGCTGGCCCCACGGCGGTAGGAAAGGGGACCGTCGCGGCCTATGTGCGTGATCACCATCCCGACGTGTGGCTATCGGTCTCGGTGACAACACGTGCTCCTCGGCCCGGCGAAGTCGACGGGCTGCACTACCCCTTCGTGAGCGACGAGCCCTTCGAACGTCTGCGTTCTGCCGGCGAGTTGCTGGAGTGGGCGGTGGTTCACGGGAGGGCAAAATACGGCACGCCAGCGGCCGGTGTCCGACATGCGCTGGCGCAGCGGCGACCGGCGTTGTTGGAGATCGACTTGCAAGGCGCCCGCCAGGTGCGCGAGGCCATGCCCGAGGCGCTCTTCGTCTTTTTGGCACCGCCGTCGTGGGAGGAGCTGGTGCACCGCCTGGTCGGTCGAGGCACTGAAACGGAGCAGGAGCGATCTATCAGATTGCGCACCGCCGACACCGAATTGCGGGCGGCGGACGAGTTCGACGCGACGATTGTCAACGACGATGTCGCTCGCGCCGCCGCAGAACTCGTATCATTGCTGCAGGGCCCGCCCCGCGAGCATCACTGAACGACACACAACCAAGGGATACCCATTTCGTGATTGGCACAGTTGCACACCCCGATGGCATCACCAACCCGGCGATCGACAGCCTCTTGGAGAAGGCAGACTCCAAGTACGCTCTGGTGATCTACGCCGCCAAGCGCGCTCGCCAGATCAATGCCTACTACTCGCAACTCAGCGAGGGCTTGCTTGAGTATGTCGGTCCGCTGGTCGAGGCTGAGCAGACCGACAAGCCGCTGTCGATCGCGCTGCATGAGATCGACCAGCGTAAGTTGGCGACGACAAGCCCTGACGCCACCAGCTGAGCTCACTGCAGTCCATGCACGTCGTGCTGGGGGTATCCGGCGGCATCGCGGCATACAAGGCATGTTCGTTGCTGCGCCGCTTCGTGACTGAGGGCCACGATGTGACCGTCGTGCCGACCGCATCCGCATTGCGTTTCGTGGGCGAGTCCACATGGGCGGCGCTGTCGGGCAAACCTGTCTCTGCGCAGGTGTGGGATGACGTGCACCAGGTGCCCCATGTTCGCGTGGGGCAAGGGGCCGACCTCGTGGTGGTTGCTCCGGCCACGGCCGATCTGCTGGCCAAGGCCGCACATGGTCTTGCCGATGACCTGCTCACCAATGTCCTGCTGACGGCACGCGCGCCGATCGTGCTCGCACCGGCCATGCACACCGAGATGTGGCAGCACCCGGCGACTGCCGCCAACGTTGCGCTGCTGCGCGCTCGTGGAGTGCACGTCATGGACCCAGCGGACGGACGCTTGACGGGTGCTGACTCTGGCGCAGGCCGTTTGCCGGAGCCTGAAGATATCTACACCTTCGCAGGTGATGTGGCGGGTTCAGTCAGTAGAGATGGTTCCGCGGCCAAGGATATGCGGGGTATGCGCGTCGTCATCAGCGCTGGCGGCACCAGGGAAGCTGTGGATCCTGTGCGCTATATCGGCAATCGGTCATCGGGCAAGCAGGGTTTTGCGCTGGCCGTTGATGCCCACTCTCGAGGCGCGGACGTGGTGCTCATCTGCGCCAACACCACACTCCCTGCACCCTGTGGAGTCGATGTGCGCGAGGTGGAGAGCGCCGAGCAGATGCAGACCGTCGTGCACGCCGCAATCGATGAAGCCCCGTGTGCAGCCGTGGTGATGGCGGCGGCGGTGGCGGACTACCGTCCGGCGCGGGTTGCCGAGCATAAACTGAAGAAACAGGAGTCACCCGGCGACGAGACGGAGTCGGGACTCACCCTAGAGCTCACTCGAACGCCGGATATCTTGGCTGGTCTGGTGCAGCGCCGGGGTGAGGTACGCATGCCCATGTTGATCGGTTTTGCTGCTGAAACCGGTGACGAGTCGGGCGATGTGCTCGATCACGCTCGTGCCAAGCTGAAGCGCAAGGGTTGCGACGTGCTCGTGGCCAATGACGTCTCACAGGGTGGGACGTTCGGCGCGGATAGCAGCACGATTCACATCATGCGGCGCGGCGATGACGATGTGAGCAGCGTTGGCCCCACATCGAAGGCCCAGACCGCTGCGGCGATCTGGGATGTAGTGGTGCACGCGCTCAGCGAGGGCTGACCGTCCGGCGTTAGACTTCCCGGGCACCGCTGCACGTGCTTCTGCGTTCACGCTCTCACGCGGCCCACCGTTCTGCCCCACCTAGGAGATCCATTCGTGCCTCGCCTGTTTACTTCTGAGTCCGTGACCGAGGGTCACCCCGACAAGATCTGCGATCAGATCAGTGACGGGATTCTGGACGAGATCTTGCGTCAAGACCCACAGTCACGGGTCGCGGTCGAGACGATGGTGACTACCGGTCTGGTGCACGTCGCCGGAGAGGTGCGCACCGGAGGTTATGCCGATATTCCATCGATTGTGCGCAACACCATCCTGGGCATCGGGTATGACAACTCGCACAAGGGCTTCGATGGGCGCACCTGCGGCGTTGAGGTGTCGATCGGTGAGCAGTCCGGTGACATCGCTCTCGGCGTCGATAACACCGCGCAGAGCCGCACTGGCGAAAGCACGGATGCACTGGACGTACAGGGGGCAGGCGATCAGGGCCTGATGTTCGGCTACGCCTGCGACGACACGCCTGAGCTGATGCCGCTCCCCATCTTTTTGGCGCACCGATTGGCCGAGCAACTGAGCTCGGTGCGTAAAAGTGCCGAGCTCGACTACTTACGCCCTGACGGCAAGACCCAGGTCACCATCGAATACGACGGCAGCACGCCGTCCCGACTGGATACGATCGTCTTGTCCACCCAGCACGCCGAAGGCATCTCACTGGAGGGACAGCTCGGTCCGGACATCCGGTCTCGAGTGATCGCCCCGGTGCTCCAGGCGAGTCACGACATCGGGGTCGGCATCGACACCTCGAACTTCAAGGTCTTGATCAACCCCACCGGCACCTTCGTGGTCGGTGGCCCGATGGGCGATGCCGGCCTGACCGGTCGCAAGATCATCGTCGACACCTA
>JBATUU010000093.1:0-6735 GCA_049671385.1 Ornithinimicrobium sp.
CCGGGAACTCCCGGGCGATGACCGCCGCGGTTTCATAGCGGTTGTTTCCGGAGAGTCGTGTGAAGGTCCCCCTATCGCTGTACGTGCCCGCTGCCCGCGCCGCTGCGTTCGATACCGCCCCGGTCCCGCCCAGCACGACAACTTCCTCAGGGTCCAGGCGAGCCAGCTGTGTGCGGGACGATGAGGGCAAGGTCCCAGCTTTGGTAAGCAACAGCGGCTCCTTACGGTTGGCTGCGATTGCGGCGCCTGCTAGTGCGTCGGGGAAGTCCTCGCCGCTGGCGAGGTAGACCCGTCTCACACCGCGGGGATAGTACGAGGCCATGGCCGCCGCCGTCGCATACCGATTAGTGCCCTCGACGCGTTGGACTGCACCCGACGTCGTATACGACCGCAATGCCGTCAGCACCCGGCCGCTGACGGCGCCAGGACCACCGACCACCACAATTCGCCGGGGCCGCAGCTCCTGCAATGCCTGTTGCGTCTGCGCAGGCAACTTGTCGCTGTCGACGAGGAGCACGGGCGCGTCGTAGACACCTGATCGCGATGCCGCACTCAGGGCGTCGGGAAAGTCTGCCCCAGAGGCCACATAGGCAACGTCGATCCCGTGTGGCCATTCACCGGCCACCGCAGCACTAGAGCCCCACCGATTGGTCCCCGCCAAGCGCACCGCGGAAGCTTGAGTGCCAGCGCCCTCGAAGGTGAAGTAGTTGGACGACAGGCCGGTCCGCCAGTAAGGCCACGCTCGGGCTGCGCTGAGTCCGTTGCCGGTCGCGTAGGCCCAGGTGTAGGTGCCAGATTCCGTATACCCCTCGACTCTGGCCTCCAGTACCCGGCCACCCCACTGGCCCTGTCCATCACGGCGCAGGATCTGAACCCGTTCGACCCGGTGGATACCGTAGCGGCTTTCCAAAGAAGCGGCCGGCAATTCAGCAGTCCACCGGTTCCGCGCGTTGCCCGCCACCGCGTCGTAGGGGTCAGCCTGCGCGCGCAAATAGCCGTGCCCAGCGCCACCACGGGCATTCCAACCGCCAGTGGAGGATGAGTACATCGTGGTCGCGAGCGCCCGGCCGCTCGCGAAGCGATAGGTCAGCACCTGACCGTCGGTGGCATCGACGGCAGCCCGGCTCGACGAAGTCTCCCGCGATGTGATGTCGCCGGCAGAGTTTCGTCGACCCTGCCCGGAGTAGGCCTGACACGCCGTGGTGTCACACGTGTCGTAATAGGAGGTGCCGTTCGAACCGCGAGCAGCATAGGTCCTCGCCGCCACGGCCTGCGCCCTCAGGGCCTGTGGGTGGAAACTGCTGGGCATCTCCGCGCTGACAACGGACCACAGATACTGCTGGGTATCCACCGTGTTGACGGTGGCCACAGCACTGGCTCGCCGGTGAACGGCCGTGATCGCCCCGCGATAGACCCTCAGCTCGCCTGAGGGTAGGTACAGGTCAACACTGTCTTGCGATACCGAGCTGAAGGTGACCGGGCACGACCGCGACATTCCGCTCGGCCAAGCCGTCGACCACACCCCTTGTTGTTTCCCCTCCAAGACACAGCTGCCCCCTGCGCTGCCGGTTGATCGCACCCGCCACTGAGTGCGCCCCGATGGCAAGGCGAACGTCGGCCCGCCCGGATCCGTGCTGACGCGAAGACCTGAACGGTGTTTCACCCGCGTCACCCCGTCGTTGTCGACAGTGATCCCTATCCGGATCGTCCCGAAATCCCGCGTTTCAAGTCGGGTGTCCGGATAGTAGAAGGCGAGAATCTCGGCGTGGTCAAGGCCTTGGCGGCCAGCACCGTCTGCGCCGTACTGCGACATCCCAATGCCATGCCCGAATCCCCCTCCAGTGACGTCATACACCCCGTCAGCGGGGCGTGGATAGACCTCGGCCCCTCGCTGTGGCTCGGGCAGTGAAGTCACACCTTTTTCCACGCGTGCTGTGGTGCCTTCTTCGACATCGCGCACAGCGGCCATGCTCAACTGGCCGTATCGCTGGTCCGCGATCAGCTCCTCGCCGCTGTGCTCACCGCCGCCGCCGGATGAGTCTTGCGCCCTGGCACCGGTGGTGGAAACCACACTCATCAACAACACAGCGACAAGCAGCCGTGATATCCGCATCCCCGTCACTCCCCGTGCCGCGAAGAAATCGTCCGCGCTCAGCGGGTGTCATCGCAGTTTTGCACGAGCAGCAGGGCTTCTCGCTCGATTCTGGCGGAACCCGAACCACTACCAGAGGAGAGGCACAAACAGCTCTTACCCTCCCTTTGCCCAGACAAGTCAGAGCTGCCCACCGCACACATCGGGCAGTTGCGCTATCGCGGGATACTGCACGGGACCGCCCGGTCGCTACGCATCGGTGCCAGCTGAGCCCCGTTCATGATTACCACCGTCAGGAGTGAGGTATGGAGTTACGCACCATCCGCTATTTCGTAGCGGTCGCTGACGCAGGGTCCGTCAGTTCTGCTGCGACCCAGGTCCACATCACCCAACCGTCGCTGTCGCGCCAACTACACCATTTGGAGCACGAACTCGGACTCAGCCTGTTCTCACGAGACAGCGGTCGGCTGATCCTCAGCCCAGCCGGCCATGCGTTCTTACCCGCAGCCCGAGAACTCCTCCGGAGCGCTGAGATCACACGCTCGGCCGCGCGCAGCATCGCGGCAGGCAGACTCGAGAGCATCACGATTCTTGCAACGTCGGAGACACTGACCGACGTCGTGGCACCGTTCATCGCAACCTTCCACGTCAGCGATCCCACGCCCTCGGTTGGCGAACTGAAACCTGGGGAAGGCTATTCATCGCTCAACCGCGGTGTCGACCTCGTGCTGGGGTTTCTCCCGCCGTCAGAAGAATTCGCGCATGTGCCCATCGCGCGCTTCCCGGTCTACGCGTATGCGCCAGCGCAGAGCGCGGTCGCTCAAGCAGATTCCATCGCGCTCGTCGACCTCATTGAATACGACCTGTTATTGCTAGCAGCACCGTCTGAAACGCGTCGGTTGTTGGATGCACACATGACCCGGCATACCTTCAGTTATCGCAGCGTCAAGGAGTTCACCTCCTCGCAGGTGGCTCAGGCCGTTGCGGCAACCGGCCGCGGCCTCGCGGTGGTCTCAGATGACCCCCGCTTTGGACTTCGAGGTCTGTGGATCACGACGCCGCAAGGCTCACTCGCACTGACGCTTTATGCGGCGTGGCGAACGGACCACCACGCGGCCTCGATGTTGCAAGGGTTCGCTGACCGCCTCAGCAACTATGTCGCGCAACGATACGGGCACGATGTCGAGCCAGTGACGTGACCAGGATCGTCTTCGTGCCCGTCGCTGTTGGAACAGTCGCGGGGCTACACCGGGTGGGGCGTGGCGAGCCTAGTTGGTCGCGAGCGCCTCGATGAGAACACCGAGTCCTTCGCGCAACAGATCTTCACCGATCGTCAGTGGCGGGAGCAGTCGCACGATGTTGCCGTAGGTGCCGCAGGTCAACACGATCACCCCTGCGGCATGCGAGGCCTTGGCAACCCGCCCGGCCAAAGCCGCGTCCGGCTCACCGGTGGCTGGATCGATGAACTCGATCGCCAGCATTGCTCCCCGGCCCCGAAGTTCGCCGATCCGAGGATCGGAGGCGGCAGCCTCGGACAGCTGCTCCATCGCGATGGTCTCGATCTGCTGGGCTCTCTCGAGCATTCCGTCGTGGACGAAGGCATCGATGGCAGCCACGGCCGCGGCACAGGCAACTGGGTTACCGCCATAGGTGCCGCCCAGTCCCCCTGCGTGTACGCAGTTCATCAGGTCCGCGCGCCCGGTGACCGCGGACAGCGGCATACCTCCGGCCATGCCCTTAGCCATGGTGATCAGATCCGGCACAACATCTTCGTGCTCGGAAGCGAACATAGCCCCGGTCCGGGCGAAGCCGGTCTGCACCTCATCGGCGATGAACACCACGTCGTTCTGTGTGCACCACGCCGCTATCGCGGGAAGGAAGCCGGGTGCCGGCACGATGAAGCCGCCTTCGCCCTGGATCGGCTCAATGATCACAGCCGCGAGGTTGCTCGCCCCGACCTGCTTCTCGATCTGCGTCAAGGCACTCTTGGCTGCCGCTGCCCCGTCGAGGCCGTCCCGATACGGGTACGACATCGGTGCGCGATAGACCTCGCTGGCAAACGGCCCGAAACCGTGCTTGTACGGCATGGACTTCGAGGTCAGTGCCATCGTCAGGTTGGTGCGCCCGTGGTAAGCGTGGTCGAAGGCGACGACCGCCTGCTTGCCGGTATGCGTCCGAGCGATCTTGACCGCGTTCTCGACAGCTTCGGCTCCGGAGTTGAACAACACGGTCCGTTTGTCGTGGTCCCCCGGGGTGAGTCGGTTCAACCGCTCGGCGACCTCCAGATAGCCCTCGTAGCCGGTGATCATGAAACAGGTATGCGTGAAGTGCTCGACCTGAGCGGCGACCGCCCGAGCGACGTCCGGGTGAGCGTTGCCCACCCCGGTGACCGCAATACCGGAGCCCAGGTCGATCAGTGAGTTGCCATCGACGTCGACCACCACGCCGCCCCCGGCTGCTGCGGCATACACCGGCATCATCACGCCGACGCCATCAGCCACTGCTGCCTGCTTACGACTCATCAACTCCGCGGACTTCGGTCCGGGTAGTTCGGTCACCAACCGACGTTCTTGGGGCAGGCTCGGCCCGCCGACGCGAAGTGGTGTCTCAATGGTCATGTGTGTGTCCTCGAATCTCTCCGGTGGGGATGGGCGCCTCCCGATCGCTCAACAACGGTAGCGCGGGATCCCAGGTGGTGTGGTTCGCCTCGTCCTGGCGTCTACGCGCAATCGCCGAGAGGCATTCCAACACGACTCGATTGGCCAGAGCGGCGGTAATGTCTGCGTGGTCATAAGGAGGACTGACTTCAACCACATCGATGCCGACAACCGGCAACTCAAGGCAGATCCTGCGTACTGCATCGAGCAGTTCACGCGATGAGAGGCCGCCCGGCTCGGGGGTGCCGGTGCCTGGCGCGGCTCCCGGATCGACCACATCGATGTCCACGGAAAGGTAGACCCCTTCGCATGCGTCGGTGGCGATGGTGAAGACCTCAGTGAGACACTCACGCAGCCCACGATGACCGATTTCGGTCATCTCATAGGAGCGCATCTGCTGGCCTGCCATCCAACCGAGCGTCTCGGGCTCTGGCCAGTAACCGCGCAGTCCGATCTGCAGGAAGCGATCACCGCGGACTGCGCCGGACTCAATGAGCCGGCGCATCGGCTGACCGTGCCCCCACAGCGAGCCGAACTCCACATCGCCGGTGTCAGCGTGGGCGTCGAAGTGGATCATCGACACCTTGCCCATTCCCAGCACGTTGGCGCAGCCCTTCGCGTCCGGGAACGACACTGAGTGGTCGCCGCCCAACGTCAGGGGTATGACGCCCTGGGCGCAGACCTTCTCCACCGCGACCTCGAGGTTGTGCAGCGCGGTCATGATGTCCCCGTTGAACATCTCGACATCACCGGCGTCGTAGACCACCAGGTCCTTCAGCCCATCGGCCCGGAGCGCCAACGAGGGTCGTGACCCGTCGTGCGGCAGATAATCCGTAGACCGGATCGCGTTGGGGCCGAACCTCGCCCCGCTGCGATAGGACGCCCCCGCGTCGAAGGGGGCACCGAGGATGACTACGTCAGCGTCAGCGTAGGTGCTGGGGTCGTCCCAGTCGCACTTCGGCACCCCGAGGAAGCTGATGTCGGGGCCGAACATGGGGCCGTAGCGACTCATCCGGGCATGTCCACGTCGAAGCCCTGCGTTCTGTCGTTCTCCGCCGCGACCATCGGCAACGTCTCGCCGCGGAAGTAGGCCGGCTCTCGCGACCGCTGGATCATCATGAACAACAAGCCGATCAGAATGAGGCCCAGTCCGATAATCATTACGAGGCCCACACCACCCACGTTGGCACCTGACCCGTAGTCCGGCGAGTAGCTGTCGCGCACCGTGATGATCAGGACGAGGAACAGCCCGAGCCCTCCGAGCAACGGGAAAAGACCCTTGAAGGCGAAGTTCTTGGCGCTGGTGAACAGCTGGTTGCGGAAGAAGTAGATGCACGCAAAGGCAGTCAGACCGTAGTAGAAGCAGATCATGATGCCCAGGGAGTAGATCGTGTCGGTGAGCACACTCTCGCTGAGCAGGGTCAGTGTCCCGTAGAACAACCCGGCGCTCACGCCGGCGAAGATGATCGCGAACCCGGGGGTCTTGTAGACCGGGTGCATCTGCTGGAACTTCCTGGGGAAGGCGCCGTAGGCCGACATACCCAGCATCGTGCGTGAGGTCGGGAAGAACGTCGTGATCAAGGATGCAGCCGACGAGGCCAGGACGGCCATGAAGAGGAACACGTCGAAGTTGCCCAGCACCGGGCCGGCCAGCGCGCCGAACACGTTGTCGACCACAGCCTCGTTGGCCAGTCCGAGCCCGTCTTCGCCCAGCCCGGCGTACATCTGCACGGCGACACCGACGATGAGGTACGTCAGCAGGATCGAGACGATGGTCAGCAGCGCAGCCCGGCCGGGGACGGTCTCCTTGTCCTTGGACTCCTCGTTGACGGTCAGACTGACGTCCCAGCCCCAGAAGGCGAAGATCGACCCGGACAGGCCCGCTATGAATGCGGACAGTGGAATGCCGACGGGCGAGAACCACTCCCAGCTGAAGTCCAGCGCAACTCCAGACTCACTGCGAGTGGCAATCGCGACCACAGCGAC
>JBATUU010000094.1:0-5337 GCA_049671385.1 Ornithinimicrobium sp.
GCCAAAGATCATCGCGTCGTGCTGCTCTTGGTCGGCGCTGCAGTGTTGATCATCCTCGCTGCAGACCTGTCCCGGATGAGCAAGTCTGAGGTCGAGCGCATCTGGCTCCCCTTCATCCCATGGTTGACGTTGTCCCTGGTGTTGCTGCCGCCAAAGTGGCGCACACCGGCCCTAGCGGTTCAGGTGCTCTCGGCGCTTGTCCTGGAGACCTTGATGTACACCTCGTGGTGATTTGCGGCACTAGGCCCGCAGGGGTGCGGTGGCAAACTCCGCAAGGCCCTGCTCCGGTGAAATCTCGGCCGTGAACCCCAGGTGTTCGCGTGCCTTGGTCGGCGAAGCGACGATGTGCCGCACATCCCCCAGGCGATAACCGCCAGTGATCCGTGGCTCCAACTCTTGTGCTGACTCGGTGCCGCTGGCGACCTGGCGGGCGACATCTGCGATAGCGACGGGACGCCCGGAACACACGTTGTAGGTCTCGAACCGCTCCGCCGCGTCGCCGACCACGGCATCGATGGCCAGCAGATTAGCGCGCGCGACATCGCTGACATGCACGAAGTCACGCATTTGAGTGCCGTCTTCGTAGACCTGCGGCGCCTCGCCACGCTCCAACGACGAGCGAAACATGGCGGCGACTCCGCTGTATGGCGTGTCACGCGGCATACCGGGTCCGTACACGTTGTGGTACCTCAGCGCGATACCGCGACCGGGTGCTTGGCGCACCCAGGCTGCCGCATAATGCTCCTGCGCGAGCTTGCTGACGGCATACGTACTACGTGGGTCGAGCCCAGCGTCTTCGTCGACCAGCGCCCAGGTCAGCGCCTCACTGCATACCGGGCAGTAGTTATCGAAGTCACCGGCTTCCAGTGCCTGGCGGGTCCGCGGCGGTGGAGCTTGGATGCCGTGCTGGGCGCACACGTAGCGACCCTCGCCGTAGACGACCATCGAGGATGCAAGCACCATTGCGGATACGTCGGCGTCGGCCATCGCGGCCAGCAGGGCAGCTGTCCCCAGGTCGTTGTGCGAGGCGTATGCAGGCAGGTCGGCAACAGTGACCCCTGCACCGACCACGGCGGCCTGGTGGCAGACAACATCGACGCCGGAGAGCACGTCGGCCCATTGGCCGTCTGCGTCCTCCGCGCTGTCTCGCACGTCGATCTGGCGTGTCCCCGGTGGTGGCGTGGCTTCGCCGTGGGCCATCGCCAGCATCAGGTCCACGCCGATGACCTCGTCGCCTCGAGCCTGCAACTGACGCGAAATTTCGCCGCCGATGAAACCGGCAGAGCCGGTCAGCAACACCTTCATCGGGTGCCAGGGATGTCGTAGGTGATGTCGATGCCCTCGGCCCAGGTCGCGCAAGAGCACCCTGCCGGGTCGGGCAACGCCTCGATGGTGTCGGCGAGCAGTCCGGTCAGCCGCTCGAGGTTCTTCTTGAACAGTGCGAAGACCTCCGACTGTCCCACGCCCTCGCCTGCCTCGGCGCCCGCGTCCATATCGGTGACCAGCGCGATCGAGGTGTAGCACTGCAGCATCTCCCGAGCCAGTGCTGCCTCGGGGGCACCGGTCATATTGATGAGGTCCCACCCCTGCGCCGCGTAGTTGGCCGATTCGGCGCGGGTTGAAAACCGGGGCCCTTCAATGACAACCATCTGACCGCCCCTCGTGACGTCTGGGGCGGCGCTGGTGATCGCGTCCGCGATCTGCGCGCAGTAGGGATCGGCAAACGGAAGGTGACACGCTCCTTCCTCGACAAAAGATCCGATCCGGCGGTAGGTGCGGTCAATCAGCTGGTCCGGCACGATGAGATCGCCGGGGGCCACCCTCGAGCTGAGGCCGCCGACCGCACAGGGAGCGATCACCTGTCGAACACCCAGGCTGCGCAGGGCCCAAGCGTTCGCACGGTAGTTGATCGCGTGCGGCGGATAGTTGTGGTTCAGGCCGTGCCGGGGCACGAAGGCTACGGTGCGCCCACGCACCTGGCCGACGGCGATCGGGCCCGATGGCTCGCCGTAGGGGGTGTCCACCACGTGCTCGGTGGGGTCCTCGAGAAAGGAGTAGAAGCCGGTGCCGCCGATCACGGCGATGTCTGCTGTCGAATCGCTCACGCGACCAACTCTGCCACTGGGTAGGCGGCATACCCATTCCGGAACTCGAGACAACCGGTGCGCGAGCGGTTGACCTCTCGGTGACCCCGTGGCTCGGCAGCTCCAGGCGCACTCGGACAGGCACGTCTGTCCGCTCGCGCGTCAACCTGAACTTGACGCTTGTCCGTCGTCAAGGTTTACTTGACGCATGACAACAACTCCGACTCTCCCCCGTCACGACGCTCACTGGAGCGAGTGGGTCACCTACGGCCGCGCGTGGGCGCAGCAGTCCTATCGCAGCTCTACCCCAGCGACTCGCCCGGCCCCTGCCGCGCCCGCACCGACGCGGAGCCCGGCGTTCGGAGCCACCAAGTGGACTTCTGACGACACCGAGACCGTGCAGGACTGGCGTGCGGCAACACTCGAATCCGCGCCGGTCGGCGACTCCAGCTCCGCTGGTCTGCGGTCCTGGCCCATCACCTTCTACGCCTACCGTGAAGAAACCCCAGGTCCCCGCTGGCAAGCACTGTGGGAGGTCACGCGATCGGCCTACCTGGCGTTCTATCGCCGGGACGGCCTCGCTCAGCGCCCGACGCTCCGGGAGTCACGCGCTGCCCTAGCCGAGCACATGCCCGAACTGATGCCGACCTACGAACGTCTTGTGGACCTCACCGGCGGGACAGGCAACGGCGCGAGCAACACCGGCGACGAGGACGATGAGAGCAGCGACACCGCAGCTAGTCTGTTGACCATGTGGCGCTTGCCGATCTTTGCCGCTGGTTGCTCCCAAGTCGCGATAGGAGGCGAGGCTCCCACGCTGAGCCGCAACTACGACTACGACCCGAACCTCTTTGAGGGCGTGATCGCCTCGACCAACTACTCAGGCAAGCGTGCAGTGCTCGGCACCTCCGACATGCTGTGGGGTCTGGTCGATGGGATGAACGAGGACGGACTCGCGATCTCGATGACCTACGGCGGTCGCAAGGGTGGAGGCGTCGGGTTCGCTATCCCATTGGTCGTGCGCTATCTGCTCGAGGTATGCGGCACGGTCGAGCAAGCGTGCGAACGACTGCGCGGTCTGCCGGTCGCTCAGGCCTACAACCTGGCCATGGTCGATCGCTCCGGGGCCCGCGCCACTGTATTCGTCGCCCCCGGCGAAGAACCCGAGGTGCGTGATCATGCTGTCAGCACCAACCATCGCCTCGACCGCGTGGAACATCCCGAGATTGCAGGTCCGCTGGCCAGCCTGGAGCGTCAGCAGGATTTGAGTCAGCGGGTGCAGCAGAGCCGTGACGTCAACATCGACGATGTGCAGGGGTGGCTCGGGCAGGAGCCGATGTTTGCGAATCGTTACAGCAGCGGCTTCGGGACGCTGTACACGGTGTCCTACGAGCCGAAGAGCGGGACAGCCCAGTATCGGTGGGGACAGCGCACGCTGACCCGCACCTTCTCCGATGGCGAGGCCGAGTTCCCCGTGGTGCTGCGGGGGCACTGAGACACCCGCGCCTCGACGCACCCGCTAGCAGCGACCAGCCCATCCGGGGCCACACCCCGGGTGGACTGGTCGTGGCGCGGGTACTCACGGGTGGCGAGCGCGTCATACTGAGCAACGCGTTGTGATCCTCGACCCCTCTCGCGGAGGTATGCCGTGTCCGAGCCCACCCCACCACATGCGCCGTCGCCCTCGCCTGAAGTCCTCGCCGCGCGGGCCCGCAGGCTCATCGAGGAGTTGAGTCACGTGCAGGACCCGGCAGCGTTCACCGAGCTGCTGTCTCTCAGTGAGACAGTCGGTGTAGCGCTGGGGCAATCGGCGCGGACTGTGGCCCAGGCTCAGTCGTGGAGCCAGGTGGCCTCGTATGCAGGGACGTCCAAGCAAGCTGCTTGGTCACGCTGGAGCAGTTGAGGGCACTGGCGGACTGGGGGCCACTGGGGGCACTGGGGGCACTGGGGGCACTGGGGGCACTGATCTGAAACCAGGTGTAGTGCCTCCTCGCCGGCAAACTTCGCGCTCTCATCGAATTCTGCACGCTTTCACTACCGCACAACGTGATGCGAGCGTGCATCAACCGGTGAGAGCGGTCCACACCCCTGAGGTCGAGGACGGATCATCCCCAAATGTACGAAGGGTCCCGCCCCGGTGAGCGAGGCAGATCACTGTGTGACCATGCAGTCTCAACGCAGCACACACACGCCTCTCAGCCCCGTGGCTCCCGCGACCCCCGACATCGAGCTGTTTCGTCTCACACGACTGCGGCCAACCGGGATTTTCACCGCCATCGAAGCCGCGCAGAGCGGACTCAGTCGGCGCCAGGTCACCAGGTGGATCGCGGCGTCGATCATCGTGCGAGTGGTCCCCGGGGCTTTCGCGCCGTATGACGCCTGGGCACGGACGTGCGCCGAACAGCGACTGGTGCTGCGCGCCCAGGCCACTGCACTTCGGGCCCTTGCCCCCGTGCTGCTCAGCCACACCTCGGCTGCCTGTCTTCATGGACTGCCGATGATTGCCCCGCCCGCTGAGATCGACAAGCATCGGGTGCACCTGACCCGTCACGATGCAGGCAACGCGTCAAAGCGAGCCACGCATACGGTGCACCAGAGTTACGGAGTGGATCAAGCAGGTCCCGACGTCGACGGAATCGCTGCTGTGCTCCCGGTTCTTGCCGCCTTCGGCGTTGCCGAACTCGGCGGATTCCTGGCCGGCGTGGTGGCCTTGGATGCGGCGTTGCACACGGGGACGACGACGTTGTCGCAGGCCAAGATGTGGCACAGACGCCTGAGGAACCGTCCGGGTATGAGCGTCGTCGCCCGGGCTGTCGCCGCCGCCGACGCCGACAGTGAGTCGCCGCTTGAGACGCAGGCGCGGCTGGTGCTGACGGCGCTCGGATATCGCGTGCGCCTACAAGTTCGTCTGCTCGACGCCCAGGGACGCTTCGTCGCACGCGTCGATGGACTGATTGAAGAGCTCGGAGTCGTCATCGAGGTCGACGGGAAAGGCAAGTACCTCGGCACCGGCGGTGGCTCATCGGAGTCGGTCATCGCCGAGAAGCGGCGAGAGAGCGCGATCACCGATCTCGGGTGCGCGGTGGTGCGCCTTGATCGCGCCGACATCAGCCAACCTGCCGAGGTCGATCAGCGCGTGAAGTATGCGGCAGGTCGCGCCCATCCCAGTATCTGTCGCGGCGCGAATTCGTAGCCACCTAGGTGCATAATCGGCCGCTCTCACCAAGGTATGCACGCTCGCACAGGGGTAGGG
>JBATUU010000095.1:0-6012 GCA_049671385.1 Ornithinimicrobium sp.
GTCAGTGATCACCGCGCCCGGCTGGTGTCGCAGACGTTGCGTGCGGTGGTGGCGGCCGGAGCCGACGTCGAGATCCGGGTCAGCGACGGGCGAGTTGTGGGAGAAAGCGAGCCAGGCACCTACGACCGAGTGCTGGTCGACGCGCCGTGCACCGGACTGGGAGCGCTGCGGCGGCGGCCCGAAGCGCGGTGGCGTCGGACGCCCGCGGACCTCGTGGATCTTGGCCCGACGCAGCGCCAACTGTTGACGTCCGCCCTGGAGACCACCCGCCCGGGTGGGGTGGTGGTCTATGCGACGTGCTCGCCGCACATCGCCGAGACGACACTGGTCATCGAGGATGTGACCTCATCGATGGACGGCGTGGCGATCGAGGACATCCGACCCCTGGTCCTACGCCGTGACGGCAGCGCGCATCCGGGCGTGGGCGCTGGGCCATTCGCTCAACTCCTACCTCATGTCCATGACACTGATGCGATGTTCATGGCACTCCTGCGCCGCTGCTAGCGCTTCGCGTCTACCCTGGGAGCGTGAGTATGCAGATCAGCCCCAGCATTCTGTCCGCCGACTTCGCGAACCTCGAGCGCGAGTTGGGACGCATCCGGGCCGCCGACTGGGCACATGTCGATGTGATGGATGGACACTTCGTCCCCAACCTCACCCTCGGAGTCCCCGTCGTCCAGGCGTTGGCGGGCGTGAGCCCGGTGCCGCTCGATGTGCACCTGATGATCGAAGACCCCGACCGCTGGGCACCCGAATACGCCGAGGCCGGGGCGTCGTCAGTGACGTTCCACGTCGAGGCCGCAGCTGATCCGGCTGCCACTGCCCGTTCTATCCGTGAGGCCGGTGCGCGCGCCGCGTTCGCCCTCAAACCAGACACCACGTTCGAGCCGTATGCCGCGCTGTTGGCAGAGGTGGACATGGTCTTGGTGATGACGGTCGAGCCGGGCTTCGGTGGCCAGTCCTTCATGTCCGAGCAGATGTCCAAGGTGCGCGAGGTCGCCGACGCTGCTGCCGCCAGCGGACGCGACATCTGGGTCCAGGTGGACGGCGGAATTTCACCGGAGACGATCGAAGAAGCCGCGGCGGCCGGCGCCAACGTGTTTGTGGCCGGAAGTGCCGTCTATGGGGCAGACCAGCCAGACGAAGCGATCGACCGATTGCGCCAACTCGCCGCCGGCGCACATGGGTAAAGCCGCGCCCAACTCGGCATACGCGCCGTTTCGTCCTCGGCGCGGGGCTTGGGTGGCCAGGTTGTGTGCCGTTGCCTGCGTGGTTGCTTTCGGCGTGCTGGCGGTGCGCGCCCCGGCCAGCGGCGAGGTGGGCTGGAGCAACGCAGACCGGGTCATGACAGGCTGCTTTGGACTCGCCTTGGCTGCGCTGCTGTGGCGTTTTGCGTCGCTGCGCGCGATCCCGAGCAAGAGCGGACTCAAGGTCTTCAATCTGATCCGCACACACGACCTGGAATGGGCACGCATCATCGGCGTGGGGTACTCGGGCGGGTCGCCGTGGGCGGTCCTGGAGTGCAGCGACACCGAAGAAATCGCGGTGATGGCTATCCAGCGTTCAGATGGCGACCGGGCACGGCAAGAAGCAAGCAGGTTGGCCGCGCTGGTGCTGCACCATTCAGCCCCAGAACGACGCTAGTCCGAGGGGCCCGGGTCCAGGTCTGCTTTGGTGACCGGGACCCTCGCGATAGCTTCCTTCGCCGACAGACCCGTCAACCGGAGGAGATCCACCACGATGGACCGCACTTGGGCTCGCATGACTTCTGCGGACAGACCAGCTCCGCGCGATGACCAGGTCGAACGTCGAGCCAGGTTGACCAGGTCCTCGCGGGCTTCCTGGCCGGCCCGGCCTTCGCTGAGTTCATCACTGATGTGTTGCGCAGCCATCGCCAACTCGTCGACAAGGTCGATGTAGCGCTCGGGCACCTGCTCGTCGTCGGTCAGTGCCACCTCAGCACGACGGACGAGCACCCGGACGTTGCGAATGGCCAGGTCGAGGGGAAAGAGCAGTTGATCGACGATGTGCACGGCCGGCCGGTGCCGCCGACGCAACGGAGCAAGCTTGGCAACGGCCACTCCCTCTGACGCAGCTTCTTCCAGATCTTCCATCTCCGGCTGTAGATCGCGGGCCGCATCCAAGGCGCTGCGGACACGCTCAAGGTCTCGCTCTTGCAGTCCCATCGCACATGCGCCCAACGCGGAGGCGAGGTGTGACACCACGGCGGCGGCCTGAGCGGTTGGTTTGCGCATCGGTGAGCCGGAGGGAGCAGCGACCGTGATCACCAGCGCGACCAAGCCGCCGACCACGGCATCGATCCACCGGCTGAACGCTTGGCCATCGCTACCGATGAGCGTCGCCACGATGACGCCTTGGGTCCCGGCCTGGAGCATCAGGAGCTGTCCCGCCCCAGCCAGCACTGCCAGCGACATCGCCACCACACACACCGCAGCAATCTGCCAGAGGCCGACGCCGGCGAAGTGCACAAAGAGATCACCGACCGCAACTCCGATGGCGACACCCACGGTGAGCTCAACCACCCGTCGCACCCTGTTGCCGTAGGTCAAGCCGAGGCAGACCATGGCCGTCACGGGCGCAAAGAAGGGCAGCGTGTGATTCAGCACATCGGCTGCGATGAACCAGGCCAAGGCGGCGCCACCGGCTGCCTGGAGGATGAGCGGCAGCCGGTTGATCAGGCGATGTGCTGGCCGGGCAAAGGCGAGAGCCGCGCCGTCTGATCGCAGGTTAGTCAGCGATGATCGCCAGCGCCGTGGCCCACTCGAGCGCGTCATCTCGGGGAGCCCTCTGCGACGTGATGTACGACGTAGTCGTAGTTCGGCGGGGGCTGCGGATAGGAGTCGGGGCCGAAAAGCGCCCGTTCTTGCGCTTGCCACGCGGTGGCGTGAGAGGCGAAGTCACCCTGGCCCGTTCGGTGCAATGCTCGTGCGATGCGCAGATCCTGGGGTGCTTGTACCCACACGGTCAGGTCCAGTTCGTCGCGGCAGCCGTGCACTGTCGCTCCCACACCTTCGATCACCAACACGTCCTCCACCTGCAGCCTGCGCGGAGCATCGAAATGCTCGCGCTCCCAGTCATAAGGATGGACGTCGGCCTCGAGGCGAGCGCGCAGAGGAGCGATGACATCGCGGCAGAGCACGGACCCCACGGCTGCGAGGCCGTGCCACCCGGAGTACAGCTCATCCATTGACAGCACCGACACTGCTCGACCCGCGGTCTGCAGCGCCCTCGACACCTCCTCAGCCAGAGTTGATTTGCCTGATCCGCTACGGCCATCGATACCCAGCAGGCAGGCGCTGCCCCGATCAGGGGCAGGCAGCATCTCGCGGATTGCCTCGGCGTGTGTGGCCAGCGCTCTCACGTCGCCTTGTTCGCGTTCATTCCTCCATCCAAGCAGTTCAAAGAATCTTCACTGACGTTGTCCGATGTAGGGGTTGCCCCTCGACCTATCTATGCCAGACGCCCACAATGGGCGCAGCCCAACTGAGGAGAACACCATGAAGTACATGCTCTTGTTGCACAGCAATCCCGCCGATGGTCCGTCCCCGGACAGCCCTGATTTCGCCGAGGACATGCAGCGCTGGTTTGCCTATACCAATGCGCTCACCCAGGCCGGGGCCTACGTCAGCGGGGACGCGTTGCACGGCACCGAGACCGCAACGACGGTGCGGGTGCGCAACGGGTCCCGAGTGGTGACAGACGGGCCGTTCATCGAGTCCAAGGAGGCCCTCGGCGGTTACTACATCATTGATGTCGCCGACCTCGACGCTGCCATTGACTGGGCGGCTCGCATCCCGAATGTAACCTTCGGCACGGTTGAGGTACGCCCGCTCATGGTGTTGCCCGACGCGTGACCACGTGCGTGACTCGGCGATGAGCTGTCCCCCCGGACCGGAGAGCATCACCGAGATCTTCGCCGAGAGCTGGCCTCGATTGGTGGCCACCTTGGTGCGAGATCTCGGTGATGTTGAGCTCGCCGAGGATTGTGTCGCCGAAGCGTTCGCCGCTGCATCGGTGTCGTGGCCAACGCAGGGTATGCCGTTCCAGCCTGCGGGGTGGTTGCTCACGGTGGCCCGGCGCCGCGGGGTCGACCAGGTGCGTCGATCGGCGCGGTTCAAGGAGCTGCTGCCGCGGATCGGTGCCACCGACCAGCGGCTCGTAGCGAGTACTTACGGTGGAAGCGAGGGATCCGAAGCGGTGCCCTCGGTGGCCTACGAGTTGGATGATCAACTACGCGACGATCAACTGCGACTGATTTTGGGGTGCGCCCACCCGGCCCTTGCCCACGATGCCCAGGTTGCCCTCACCTTGCGCATCGTGGCGGGACTGACCACTGCTCAGATTGCGAGGGCCTTCTTCGTCTCCGAGCAGACCATGACGCGGCGACTGACCCGAGCCAAGACCAAGATCGCCGCTGCGGGCATTCCATTCACGCGCAGTGACCGAGAGACATTGACGCAGCGACTGCCTGCGGTGAGTGCCGTGATCTACTCGGTCTTCACCGAGGGGCACACCAGCGCCAACGCGCCGACCTTGATGCGCGGCGACCTATGCGACGAGGCCATCTGGTTGGCTGGGTTACTCCACGACCTCGTGCCACAGGATCCCGAAGTGGGTGGCCTCTACGCGCTGCTGTTGCTGATCGATAGTCGGCGCGCCACCCGCGTCGACGAATATGGCGCTCCGGTCCTGCTTGCAGATCAGGATCGCGCTCAGTGGGATCAGCAGATGATCACCCGTGGCCTTGCGGCGCTGAGCCAGGCGCATAGATCGAGCGAACTCGGTCCCTACCAGTGCCAGGCTGCCATTGCGGCTCTGCATGCCACGGCAACGACATTCGGGGATACCGACTGGGACGCCATTACTTTGCTGTACGACGTGCTGGACGCCGACTATCCCGGCCCCCTGGTGACGCTCAACCGCGCGATCGCGCTGTCGTATGCGCGAAGCCCTCGAACTGGGCTCAATGCCTTGGACAACAGCCAAGGAGCACGCCGCGGACGCGACTTGGAGGGCTATGTCTACTTCCACAGCACGCGAGCCGAACTGTTGGCCCGGTGTGGGCGCGTAGATGAGGCCATCGAAGAGTTTGGAAAGGCTCGGCAACACAGCCGCAACGATGTCGAGGGCAGGCACCTGCAGGAACGAGCCCGCCGGGTAGCGTCGGGGACTGAGTAGCGCTGCCGCCGCAGCAGGCACGCTGATGTGCACCGGGGGCCGCATGCAAAGATTGAACCTTCCCCGTTTTGGTCCTGCGCTTGGTGTGCAGGCACCCACCCCAGCGCGAAAGGCTGTCCTCGACGATGTCCGCGGTACAGACGGCGCCCCCCACGCCGCCGAAACCCACCGGCGCCGTGCTCCGGCGCGGCCTGGCCATCATCTGGATCGGAGCCAAACAACAACCATGGTGGTTGTCGGCGGCCGTGTTCGGCGCACTTCTGTGGGCAGCAGCGGTCGTCGCCACGGCGTGGGCGATCGGCTACCTCACCGACACCGTGATCGAGCCGGCGATCGCTCGTGGAGCGGCCGCGCCATCAGAGTTGCTGACCATCTTCGGACTGTTGGTCGCCATCTTGGTGGTCAACGTGATCGGCGTCATCTTGCGTCGAGTGTTCGCGACCGTGGCCGGCTTCAACCTCCAGGCAATCTACCGCCGCCGGGTCACCCGCCAATATCTGCGCCTGCCCTTGCCCTGGCATCACCGCCATCCCTCGGGCCAGCTGTTGTCCAACGCCCACTCTGACGTGGAGGCCACCTGGCAGGTTTTCAACCCGTTGCCTTTTGCGATCGGGGTGGTGTTCATGCTTGTCATCGCCGGGGGGCAGATGCTGGCTGTCGATCCGTTCCTCGCGCTGGTCGGGTTGCTGGTCTTTCCGGCGTTGTTTGCCGTCAACTTGATCTATCAGAGGGTGATGTCGCCCAAGATCACCATGGCGCAACAGCTGCGGGCCGAGGTCAGCGAAGTCGCCCATGAGTCCTTCGAGGCTGGCC
>JBATUU010000096.1:0-7700 GCA_049671385.1 Ornithinimicrobium sp.
CCACTGACCCTCGACCAGGTCACGCTGTGTCGTGGCAGCGTGGGCTTCGCGGCTGCGGAATCGGCGACCCACAATGGGCAGCACCGCAGCGGCCAAAGCGATAGCCAGCACGGCAACGAGCAGCCACGCCCACTGTCGAATCCATACCCACATGGATTGCCACCACGTACTCGACGAGTCAGTGTCCTGACCAGCCTCCGGTGCTACGTCGGGCTCCTCCTCCACCGGCTCCGGCACCTCCTGAGGGGTCGTAGGTGACTCCGCCGGAGTGATCTGCGGTGGTGGGCCGGTGCGCACCCCCGGCGTCGGCTCAAACCGAGTCCACCCCAAACCATCGATGTATAGCTCTGGCCAGGTGTGGGCGTCGGCAGCCACAATGCGCCGACCGCCGTCGTCTTGGAGCTCACCAGGCAGGAATCCCAAGGCCATTCGGGCGGGGATGCCTTCGGAGCGGGCCATCATGACCATCGCTGTGGCAAATTGGACACAGTAACCGCGGCGGGACTCCAAGAACTGCGTAATGGCGTCGTCCGAGACACCAGCTGTTGTCGGCGCCAATTCCAGAGAGTAGGTGTAGGACGACTGACGAAAGTGGTCCTGCAGAGCTCGGCCGACATCGAGCGGGTCGGTGGTGTCACCGATGATCTCCTCGGCCCGTTCGCTGACCGCAGGCAGCGCCGCCTCAGGAACTGCGATCACACTCGGGTCAGCCTCGCTGACCTCGGCTGCTGTCGGACCCGGTGGCGCTGGCGTCTGCTCAACGGCGAGGTCGAGGTAGACGGCCGTGTAGTTGTCCACGGGCTCGTCGAGCAGGACCGCCCCAGAGTTTTGATTGAGCTCAAAGTTGGTGTCGCCGAGCGCCAATTCAACGGTCTGACTCGGCATGGCGAGGTGAGGTGGCTGCAACTGATTGGAGGTGATGTTGACTTCCTCGCGAGCCACCGGGACCTCAGGGGATAGACCCACACGCGGGGGCAGGTCCGATCCACTAATGCCGGTGCCCTCGCGCTGTGGCGCTCGCCAGGTGTCACCGTCGAAGTCTGACGTGCTGGTCACCCGCAACGGCTGCAACAGGCGAGCCGTCGAGGTGTACTCCAATACTGCCGCCTCAGATTGGTTGGCCAGATCGGTGCCGGGGTCCATGGTCTCGGTGAAATCGACGCCTCCACCACCGGATCCGAGGTTGTTTGCCTCAGCGTTGCGGGCCAAACCAGCCGCCACGAAGGTCGGCGGCAGATGTGGCAGGAAAGCCGCGGCAACCAGGGCAGCGATCAGTGCCAGCGCGCCGAGGCCCCGGGCTAGTTGAGTGAAGCCGCCCCCCAGGCGAGAAGTCGGCTCGCCGAAGTCTGGTCGTTGGGCGGAGGGCCAGGAGGCAACAAGTCGATGAGACTGCTGGGCCACCATCACGAGCCACAAGCCGGCGGTGGCCACGAAGAACCACGGCTCCATCGCCTGGCCTGTGTTTGAGACCGAGACCATGAAGGCCGCAGCCAGCGGGATGCCGGCAATGGCGGGTGCGGCATTGGTCACCGCGATCGCATCGACAGCGACCGCGGTCAATGCCAAGACGCTCACCACGAGAAAAGCCACACCGGTCGTCGTCGGAGCCGGGGCCGCGAACTCGCGCAGGACCGTCCCGGCCTCGCTCAGGAGCTCGGTGGCCAGCCGACCACTATCGGCAGTGGGGAGTCCATACCAGAGCGTCGGTGCGAGGTACATCCAGCACATCACCCACGCACCACACACCAGTTGAGCCAGAGCCACGACCGACGGCAGAGTGTTCAGACTCCGAAGAAGACCGCCGAGGATCGCGATCAGCGCCACCACCACGATCCCGTTACGAACCCATACCTGCTCTTGGAGCAGCGTTGTCAGCGGCCAGCCGACGGATAGCGAGGCGGCCGCCGCGACCAGAGCCTCGGGCCACTTGCCCCGATCAATGTTCATTGGGCACCGACGGCTGATCGGGAGTTCAACATCTGCCCCCAGGCGGAGCGGATGTCCGTCTGGGGATCACAGGTTGCGCAGGACCACCCGGCCTCGCCGAGGATCGTGCTGGGATTCTTGTGCTCGCTGGCTGGTGGTCCAGATTTCCGGGTCGCTTCCGCCCCACCGTTGAAGGCATCATGGTCCAGCACAAAGGCCATCGCGGGTGACCCGTGCTCGCGAATCGCGGCGAGCTCGCGCAGTTGTCCGGCGTCTCGTCCTACCACTGCGGCCACGGCGAGCACACCTCCAGCTGTGAAGGAGTGGGCCGCTGCAGCGATGGCTTCGAAGCCGGACTCATTGCTCCGCTCCGTGCGGGCCAACAGATCAAGGAGCGAGGCCACGGTGATAGGCGTTGTGGCGGTGCCATCGCGAACAGTGGACGGCGTCAGTAAGTGGACAACGTAGCCGTGGAAGATCAGCGCGGAGGCCACGGAGGCCAAGGCGCTGATCGCGTATTCGAAGGAGGGGCTGGTGCTACGCGGCGTTCCATGCGCGCTCTGGCGGGCATCCAGGATCAACACTGCGCGACGACGCGCCGGTCGATCCTCTTGGCGAACCATTAACTCGCCTCGGTGCGCAGTCGCCGGCCAGTGCACCCGGCGCAACTCATCACCCTGGCGATAGGAACGAATGCTGACATCGTCCTCGCCGCTAAGCGCAAGCATATGAGGCTGCTCACCCTCATTGCCGCGACCGGTGGCCCGACGCCGTGGCCCCCTCACGTCGTAGACCCGCGGCAAGACCAACACCTCGGTCGTCGTGGACAAACGGACGGCAACGTAGGTCAGCCCGAACGGATCGCGTTGCCGCAGGCTGACCGGGCCGAGTAGGTAGGCGCCGCGCGCTTGGCTGCGGACCTGGTAGACGACCGTGCGAGGTTCGCCACTGGCCAGCGGCGACAAGACGAAACGAGGTTGGTCACCGAGGTGCACATCTACATGCTCAGCAGCCAAGTAGAGCGGAGTTCGGCGCGCGCCGACATTGTGGATCTTGGTGTGCACAGTCGCCGGCTGATCGGGCTGCAAGCGGTGCGGGACCACCGCGCGAGTGACCGCCAACTCGGGAGGGCGTCGTCGCGCGGTCAGCAGGGCCAGGAGGGGCAATACGGCCAGTAGAATACCGATCCGGGTCAGGTCCGGGTAGCCCAGAATCGTCCCGGCCAGCGAGGTCAGCAACCCGAGAATAATGAACGCGCTTCCGCGCGGCGTCAGGATCTGAAGAGGACTCATCGTGACCCGAGCTCAGGCCACGGGAACCGGAGTGCGCTCGACCACCTCGCCGATCACGTCCGCCGTACCGACCCGGGCCAGTTGTGCTTCGCCGGTCAGCAGCACTCGGTGCGACAAGATTTCTGCAGCCAAGGCCTGAACATCTTCAGGCAACACGTGGTCGCGCCCGGACAGCGCGGCACTCGCGCGCGAGGCGCGCAGGAGTTGAAGACCAGCCCGTGGGGACGCGCCCAGCCGCAGATGTGGGTGCCGACGCGTCGCCGACATGAGATCGATGACGTACTGCCGTAGGGATGTAGAGACGTGGAGGTGGCTCACCGCCGTGATGGCGCGCCGCACCTGCGCTGCTGTGGTCACGGGTTCAAGAGTGTCCAGGGGGTTGACCTCACCGTGGGTGAGCAGCATCTTGAGCTCAGCGGCGGGCGAGGGGTACCCCACGCTCATTCGCGCCATGAATCGGTCGCGCTGGGCTTCAGGCAGCGGGTAGGTGCCCTCCATCTCGATGGGATTCTGGGTTGCGATCACCATGAAGGGTGATGGCAGCGCATGGCTGTGACCATCGACCGTCACCTGGTGCTCTTCCATGCACTCCAACAGCGCCGATTGTGTTTTGGGCGAGGCCCGGTTGATCTCGTCGCCTACCACGATATTGGCGAAGATCGCGCCCTGGCGAAACGCGAACTCGCGACTGTCCTGGTTGAAGACGCTCACGCCTGTGATGTCGCTGGGGAGTAGATCCGGCGTGAACTGCACCCTGCTGACATCACCATCGATAGCCTTGGCGAGCGCTTTGGCCAGCATGGTCTTTCCGACTCCCGGAACATCCTCCAGCAGTAGGTGCCCCTGCGAGAGCAACACGATCACGGCGGTTCGCACGGTCGCGGACTTACCTTCAATGACCGTCGAGGCGGCGCTCTGCACTGTCTCAGCTAGCGATCGCGCTGCGTCCAGGTCACCGGTGGCGCGCTCACGGTCCGCGATGGCCTCAGTAGTCATCCCGTGATCCTGCCTCATGCCCCTGAGAGTTATCCAACCGCGCGGAGGCATGTGCTCGGCCACCTTGCTCCACCGCCATCTATGTCCTTGACCTGCATAAATAGAGGTAAAAGTGCGGTAAATTATCTGTATTGGGGACCGAAGTGGGGGAAAGTGGAGTAAGGTGGGGCAACCGTTCAGTTCGTTGGGTTGCAAGAAAGGGGTGTGCAGTTGTTTCTCGGCACGTACACCCCACGCTTGGACGACAAAGGACGGCTTTTCCTGCCGGCCAAGTTTCGTGATCGGTTGGCGACCGGACTTGTCATTACCCGTGGCCAAGAGCGCTGTCTCTATGTCTTCGCGATGAGCGAGTTCGAGCGCATTGCGGCAGCCATGCAGGCCAGTCCCACCACCAACCGCTCGGTGCGTGACTACCAGCGCGTGTTCCTCTCGGGGGCATCCGATGAGATCCCGGACAAGCAGGGGCGAGTGACGGTGCCGGCGACCTTGCGCGAATACGCGGACCTCGACCACGACTGCACCGTGATCGGTGCCGGATCGCGCCTGGAGATCTGGGACAGCGCGGCATGGACCGCATACCTGGAATCAACAGAGCAGAGCTTCTCCGAGCAGTCCGAGGAGGTGGTGCCCGGAGTGATCTAGGCAGGTGAATGCCGCCTGGTCGATGGCCTCTCTCCGATTGTTGGCTCCCGATGTCACTTCCCCGATATCGGGCGCCAGCGCGGTGAGAGACCACTGATCAGGACATCACCCCTTCAGCGCTTGACCTTCCTACCTACCGATGGAGAACCATGCATTCCTCGCTCTCGACCCAGGACCGGCACACCCCGGTCCTGCGCGAGCGCGTCGTCGACCTCTTGCGCCCAGCGCTGACGGAGCCCGGGTCGGTTCTCCTCGACGGCACTCTGGGGATGGGTGGTCACACCGAAGCTATTTTGCGTTGCTGCCCGAACGCGCGCGCCATCGGTATCGACCGGGACAGTCAAGCTCTGGAGCTGGCCCGCGAGCGTCTATCGCCGTACGCCGACCGTTTCACCGGCGTCCATGCGGTGTATGACGAGGTGCCACACGTGCTCGCAGATCTCGGCATGGGTCCGATCCAGGCAATCACGTTCGACCTGGGCGTGTCCTCAATGCAACTGGATGAGCAAGACCGAGGTTTTGCCTACCGGATGGATGCGCCGTTGGACATGCGCATGGATCAGCGGCAGGAACTGACAGCGGCAGGGGTGCTCAACTCCTATCCTCAAAAGGACCTCGAACGAATCTTGCGCGAGTACGGCGAGGAGAGGTTCGCGCGCAAGATTTCCCGGGCCGTGCTCCGGCAGCGCGAGAGCGAGCCGTTCACTACCTCAGCCCCGCTGGTCGCCTTGTTGACCGCTGTCATTCCAGCCGCATCTCAATCATCTGGCGGTCACCCCGCCAAGCGCACTTTCCAAGCGCTGCGGATCGAGGTCAACCGCGAGCTGACCACGTGGTCACGAACGCTGCCGAGCGCGTTGGACGCGCTAGCGCTGCACGGCCGGATTGCGGTGCTGTCCTACCACTCACTCGAGGACCGGATCACTAAGCAGCAGCTCGCTGCCGCATCGACCAGTTCTGCCCCCCCGGATTTCCCGGTCGAGTTGCCTGAGCAGCAACCGTGGGCTCGTCTGCTGACTCGAGGCGCTGAGAAGGCCACCTCGCAAGAGATCGAAACCAATCCGCGAGCCGCGTCGGTCCGGCTGAGGGCGGCAATGCGTATCCGAGATACCGAGACAACCAGCAGGAGCAGCAGATGAGCCAGATGACCGCCGCCAGGATCTCACCCCGCCCGGCACCGCGTACCCGGACCGCCGGACCCTCATTGCGCGTGGTGCACGCGGCTCCAGCGGCGGCCAGCCACCTGCTTTTCGCGTTCATCATTGGCGCCTTGGTGGTCAGCGGTCTGATGGCCATGTTGATGCTCAACATGGCCCGGGCCGAGGGTTCCTTCGTTCTGAGCGACCTGCGCGCCGAGCACGAGGCACTGCACGCCGAGCAAGTGACACTGGAGACCGAGCTAGCCGATCTGTCGAGCCCTTCGACGCTCGCAGCAAAGGCCGAGCATCTGGGCTTGGTGCCTTCGCCGTCCACCGCCACGGTGCGCTTGTCAGACAGTTCTGTGTTCGGCGTGGCGGCCCTCACCGAAGACGGCAAGACGCTTACCGTGGACCTACCCGGAGCCTCGGGTTCTGAATTGAGCACGCAACCGGAAGGGTGATCGTGGCGCGACGCAGGGGCCCGATCACGCACGGACGCGGAGTTGCCCACCCCGGCAGGCGGGTCGCGATGTTGCTCCTCGGGACCTGCATCGTGTTTAGCCTGTTTGCTGCTCAGCTGGTCCGATTGCAGGGCCTCGACGCCGCCTCTGTGTCGGCGGCAGCCGTCGATGACAGGTTGAAGCAGATCACCATCGCCGCGCCCCGGGGGAGTATCAACGACCGCTCGGGTGAGCCGATGGCGCTCGATATCGAGCGCAAGCACATCACCGCAGACCCGGTGAACGTGGCGACCTATGAGCGGCTGGAGGACGGTCGCGTAGTCTCATCCGGATTCGACGGAGCGGCGCGTGAAATTGCTGCGATCACCGGTGATGACTCGGCCGACCTGGCCGAAACGCTGAGATCGACTCCGGGACGTTGGACCTATCTGGTCAAAGATGTCTCGCCCGCGATCTGGCACGAGGTCCACGCACTCGATATCCCCGGGATCACCGCCGAAGACCATCACAAGCGTCACTACCCGCAGGGTGAAGCACCCGCGCCCCTGATTGGTTGGGTTGGTGCCGGAGAGCAACCGGCAGGCGGACTCGAGCGCACCCGCAACGAGGCACTCACCGGGTCACCTGGGGAGCGTGCTTTCGAGCTCGGTGGGCAAGGCGAGATCATTACCACCGGAACCTCCGCCGACACCCCGGCCATCCCGGGCTCCGATGTCAGGCTGTCCATCGACGCCGACCTGCAGTGGTATGCCTACAACTCGCTACAACAGCGGGTTGATGAGACCGGTGGCCTCAGCGGCTACGCACTGGTCCAAGAAGTCAAGACCGGACGCATCGTTGCCGCGGCCAGCTATCCCAGTTTCGACCCCAGCGAAAGCACTCAGAACGCCGACTCGATGGCCAACTTGCTGGTCGAAGATGTCTACGAGCCGGGGTCCACCACCAAGCTGATCACCGCTGCAGCAGCCCTCGAGGAAGGAAAGGTCGAGAAAGACACACCGATCGTCGTGCCGTCACGGCTGCCGCGAGAAGGCAAAGTGTTCAAGGACGCCAAACCCCACCCCACCCTGTTCTTGACCTTCGCTGGCGTGCTTGCACAGTCGAGCAACATGGGCACGATCTTGTATGGCGAGCAGCTCGATGATGAGACCTTGCACGAGTACCTGGATAGATTCGGCATGGGTAAGACCACCGGTCTCGGCCTGCCGGGCGAGTCAACCGGCGTCCTGCCTGACGTCAAGGAC